>JAGNUZ010000180.1 GCA_017986765.1 Paludibacteraceae bacterium
TTGCAATTGTTTTTCCTATTTCATCTAGTTTTTCAAGTGGCTCTAATATAGTTGGGTTCGATATATCCATCATCGATGTTTCTGTAACCCCTACTTGTATAGGATATATTAGAATATAGCTGTTTTGCCCAAAATATTTATTTAAATAACTAGGTATGCGTTGCATCACAGGGTTGTACGAAGGCTTATCTTTCCTACTTAGTATAATTATGAGGTTATCGTCTGCTTGCATTTCGCGAGACAAAATTAAAAAGTCTTCCCAATCTATAAAATCCTTAAACTTACATTCGATAGGATGTTTGGCTTGTATTTCTTTTATTATTTTTTGCGTAGCAGAATTTGTGTAGAATACCACCATTGCACCCGAATTACGGGCTATATTCCATATTTTTATTATCCAAAAAGGAAATCCAATTTCTTTTTCTGCTTTTTCGGGTACAATGACTAAATGACGCTTGATGGTTCCAAATGGTTGATTGGGTTTGTATAAAAGTGTTGTTATATTGGATTTAGTTAAAATGCTTTGTGATAAGTTGTTGAAAAAATTGTCTGAAATGCCTTTGGAATTATCGAGTCCGAGTATTAAATCCGTGATTTTATGTTCTTTTATTACGCTGGTAATTCCGTTTACTATATTTACGTCATAGCGTAATAGTTCATGTAGCTTATTGTCTGTGGCAGCTGCTATGGTAACTGCTTTTTGCAAAATCTTTTTTCCTTTTTTCTCTTCTACGCCATTGGATTCGCAATGATTGATGATATTGAGGGCGTAAAAGCCTTGTTTGTTGTGTTTCGATTTAATGGTAACGCCCAAATTGACGATTTCTTCTAGGCTATTGTAATAGTTGACCGCCATTAAAATACGCTCTTCACTTTCGATAGGATTCTTCTCTTCTGTTTCCACTTCTTCCGAAAGGGCAATATTTTTAGCTCCTTTTTGTGCTTGAAACGAGGCGATGGTACAAGTTACTAATATCATTAGGATGGTGCCATTCAAAACGCTATCGTTTAAAATGCCTACATTATACCCAATTAATACGGCAGCTAAAGTGGCGGCCGCTTGTGCATTGCTTAGTCCGAAGATTAATCGGCGTTCGTCAACGGACAATTTGAATGTTTTTTGTGTTAACCAAGCAGCAATAAATTTTGCCGTAGTGGCTACTACAATCATTACACCTGCTACTTTGATGGTTTCCCAATCTTTAAAAAACGCGCGGTAATTGATTAACATACCTACGCCTATCAAAAAGAACGGAATAAAAATCGCGTTCCCTACAAATTCGATCCTATTCATCAAAGGCGATGTGTGCGGTATGAGTCGGTTTAATGCTAATCCCGCCAAAAAAGCCCCAATAATACCTTCTATACCAGCTAATTCGGCTAAGGTTGCCCCCCAAAAAACCATGGCTAAGACGAAGATATATTGAGCTACATTGTCGTCGAAACGCTTAAAAAACCACCTAGCGATAATAGGAAAGAGCACCATCACAATTAAGCCAAAAATAGCGATAGAAGCGGATAATCGTATCCAAAAATCAGCGTTTACTTCGCCAGCTTCCATGCCTATTATAACGGCTAACACCAATAATGCTAGCGTGTCGGTAATCATGGTTCCGCCAACGGTGATTGTTACTGCTTTATTTTTCACAATACCCAATTTACTAATCATGGGGTAGGCTATCAGGGTGTGAGAGGCAAACATACTGGCAAGCAGCACGGAGGTAGTCAGGGAGAAGTGTAAGAGGTAATATCCCGCTGTAGTACCAAGTATCATAGGGATGATAAAGGTGTACATTCCAAAAATAATACTGCGACCGCTATTTTTCTTAAAATCGGCAATATCTATTTCTAAGCCTGCCAAAAACATAATGTATAAGAGTCCCGCTGTGCCCGAAAGGATGATGCCACTATCTCGTTCGATGATGTTAAAGCCAAATGGACCAACGATTGCTCCTGCGATAATCAGCCCCAATAGGTGAGGGACTTTAAACCGATTGAGCAATATTGGTGTCGTCAATATAATAATAAGTATCAGAAAAAACTTCAGCATGGGATTGGTGAGCGGAAGTGTTGTTTCAAATAGTATAGATAGTAACATATTGGGTGTTGTTTTTTGCAAAAGTACAGTAATTTTTGCATCTACAATACAGAATATTACATATTGTTTGTCTTTTCTTGTGCCAAACTGTATTTGTATGTTTCAATGGCACGATTTCGTGCAAAAGCATGATTCACTATCGGTTGGGGATACGCTAAGGTGTTGTATTCCGGTATCCATTGTTGGATGTAATTATGCTGAGGGTCAAACTTTTTGACTTGTTCCGATGGATTAAATACCCTGAAATAAGGAGCAGCATCGCAACCACAACCTGCAGCCCATTGCCAGTTGCCATTATTGGCAGATAAATCGTAATCCATTAACTTGCTGGCAAAATACGCTTCTCCCCAACGCCAATCAATAAGTAAGTGTTTGCACAAAAAACTCGCTACCACCATGCGTACACGGTTGTGCATAAAGCCCGTTGTGTTCAGCTGTCGCATGCCTGCCTCCACCATTGGGTAGCCTGTTGTGCCCTCGCACCAGCGTGCAACTTGTGCCTCGTCGTTTATCCATAAAATGGCATCGTAAGCAGGCTTAAAGG
>JAGNUZ010000058.1 GCA_017986765.1 Paludibacteraceae bacterium
AAAAAGTTTCAGTAATTTATCTTGCTGAAAATATTGGCTTTGGAAGGGCAAATAACGAAGGGTTAAAAATTGCGACTGGTCGTTATGTATTTTTTCTAAATCCGGATACGATATTACTCAATAATGCAGTAGGAGCACAAGCGAATAATCGTTCATCAGTGCACAAGGTCGAACATTTTATGCAAATATGGAGAGCTAACAAGCAACAATTTGTATAAGCAAGGTTAGTTAAACAGTTGTCAGTTTTCGATTATATCAACTATAAAATACGCTATAATAGGTATATTCAAAATAAGTAATGCTATGGATGTTTCGGTAATTTTTGTTAACTATAATTCTATTCACTTGCTGCAAAACGCTATTGCAAGTGTAATAGAGCATACTCATGGTGTGCAATATGAAATTATAGTGGTTGACAATAATTCTTCGGACAACGCTAAAAATTTATTGCAAGAATACTTCCCATCCGTTCCTATCCAGTTTGTTGCATTGTCCGCAAATATCGGATTTGGCAGAGCTAACAACGAAGGTTTTAAGCGTGCTCAAGGAAGGCATATTTTCTTTCTCAACCCAGATACAATATTGCTAAACGATGCAATCGCTATTCTGTCAGGCTATTTAGAGAACGAACCCAAGGTAGGTGTATGTGGTGGTAATTTATATACAGAAAAAATGCTACCTATGCACTCGTTTTCGCGTGTATTACCTTCCATAATTTGGCAAGTTAATTTGTTGTTTTTTGGTTTGCCATTTAAAGCTATTTATGGCAAAAATACCGATTTTAATCATACAGAAATACCTATTCCGGTAGGATATGTTACAGGAGCAGATATGATGATTAAACGTTCTGTGTTAGACAAAACAGGCGGTTTTTCGGACGATTTTTTTATGTATTTTGAGGAAACAGAATTGTCGTTGAGAATTAAAAATCAAGGCTACAAAATTATGAGTATCCCACAAGCAAAAATCATCCATTTAGAAAGTCAAACGTTTTCGTGTAATGAAATTAAACAACGTTATTATGTTGAATCTTGGCATACTTATTTTAGAAAGCGCTACAATACAGTAGGATATACTTGTGCCAAAAGCATTTTCTTGTTTCATGCTACATTAAAGTATATCTTTGCAGTTTGTACACGAAAAAAAGAAAGAATGAGGATTTATAAACAATTTTTTATTTGGGGCAAAAAGGCATGATTTATATCAACGGAAGATTTTTAACGCAAAAACCTACTGGTGTACATCGTTTTTCGTTCGAAATGTGCAAAGCCTTGCATACTTTGGGGCTTGATTTTGTTGTGTTGTCACCCCCTCATATATTGGATTTTTATACCTGTAATTTTCCAATAAAAATAATTGGCAAAACTTCATCGCATTTGTGGGAGCAAATTGAGTTACCTCTATTTCTGAAGAGCAAGAAATCTCCTTTATTAATCAGCTTTATGGGCTTGGGTTGTGTGTTATACTCCAATCAAATAAGTACGATACACGATGTTTCGTTTTTACGAAATCCGCAATGGTTTTCAAAAGCATATTATTATTTTTACAAGATAATGACACCTTGGATGGCAAGGAAGTCAAAGAAAATTATAACGGTAAGTAATTTTTCAAAGCACGAATTGATAGAGTTACTTCAAATCAATGAAAACAAACTGTGTGTAATTTACAATGCAGTAGCGAAACATTTTTTCGAAAAATCAGAAATCTTACCAATCAACGAACCATATATTTTGGCAGTTTCTTCGTTAGATCCACGCAAAAATTTTTCAAATTTGATTCATGCGTTCCTAAAATTACAGGATCTTCCACACAAATTATATATAATTGGTGGAAATTCGAGCGTTTTTTCCACAATGAATTTGCCAATTTCAGATAAAATTGTATTTTTGAACTATGTATCCAATCATGATTTGGTTGCGTATTACAAACAAGCATCTCTTTTTGTGTATCCATCCTTGTACGAAGGCTTTGGAATACCGCCATTAGAGGCCATGAGTCAGCAATGCCCAGTGCTAGTTTCTGATATTCAAGTATTGCATGAGGTGTGTAAGGATGCCGTTTTTTATTGCAATCCAAATGATAGTAACGATATAGCCAATCAAATACACTATATATTGACGAATCCTAGCGAGGTTGAAATTAAGATAAATATTGGTTTGCAACATATAAACAATTTTAGCTGGAAAGCATCAGCAAGCAAGTTGTTAGAGGTAATCAAGGAGTTAGATAGGGAATAAACGTAATGTGATAAGGGTAAGTTATAAATGAAAAAAATACTCCATATATCCAAGTATTATCCACCATACAAAGGGGGCATTGAAGATGTGTGCTATAATATAGTGCGCATTTTGCACAAAAGCAACAGTTGCCAACAAAAGGTAATCTGTTTTAGTGGCGAAAAAGAAACAACTAACGAACTATATGATGGAGTACATGTGCTTCGTGTTGGTTCTACTATGCAGATTGCACGTCAAATCATTACATTATCGTACCGCAAAGAACTGAAAAAAATGATTCAGGAATTCAAGCCTGATATTATTCATTTTCATGCACCAAATCCTTTAATAGCCTATTATTTGTTGTCTATTATACCACCTCATACAGAGTTGATAGTACATTGGCATTCTGATATTGTAGCCCAGCGTCAATTATATAAACTAGTTAAAAAGGTAGAAGATAGATTGTTGCAACGAGCATCTGTTATTCTTGCTACCAGCCCTAATTATATCGACGATTCATTGCCATTGAAAAAATATACATATAAAGTAGAAATATTACAGAACTTTATTGATCCTTCTAAATTCCTACTGACACCCGACTTATTAAACAAGGTGGATGCAATTAAAAAACAGTACAATAACGTTCCTATTTTATTCTTTCTTGGCAGACATGTATATTATAAAGGTATTCAATTTTTGATAGATGCTGAACCTCTTATTACACATGATTGTGTGCTTTTGATTGGAGGAAAAGGGGAGTTGACCGAAGAGTTAAAACGCAAAAATAAAAGTTCTCGTATTCATTTCCTAGGGCGTATAGATGATGAGGATTTACCGATGTATTATTGTGCATCAGATATATTTGTGTTTCCTTCTGTAACTAAAAACGAAGCTTTTGGGGTGGCATTAGCCGAAGCTATGTACTGCAAAAATGCTGCTGTTACTTATACGATAAAAGGTTCTGGTGTTAATTGGGTATCGTTGCATGGTGTAACTGGAATTGAGTCTGAGAATGGTAACATAGAACAATTATCACGTGCCATTAATACATTATTGGCGGATACCGAGTTGAGAAAGACCTATGCAGAGGCAGCAAAAAAACGAGTAGAAGATAATTTTACAATCGAAATAATAGAAGAAAGATTAAAAAAACTGTATAGTATTTAATTTGCTGTTGGATATTTTATGTGAAAACATAAAGCTTGACAAAAAAACTTTCAATTTTCTATTGTTTGTTAAAAAAAAACTGTATTTTTGTGCCAGAATAATATTGAAATGAGAAATTTTACTTTTACATACTTTTACTTTTATTTTTACTTTAGCAAAAAGTAAAACGGGGTTTGGTATGAAAAATGTAAACAATAACATAATAAGTAAGTAAATCCCGTCAAAATTGATGGGATTTTTTAATTTTAAGCTATATAGATAACGAAATATAAAACTAAAAATATGAAAACAGTTGCTATACAAGGTGTCGCAGGTTCTTATCACGATATTGCAGCCCGCAATTTTTTTAAAGAACAAGAAATAAAGTTAGTGCCATGCGATTCGTTTAAAGAATTATTTGCGGTTATTAAAAAAGATAATTCAATTATAGGAGCAGTGGCAATTGAAAATACCATTGCAGGAAGTTTGTTGCCTAATCATACCTTGTTGCGCGAAAGTGGCTTTAAGATTGTTGGTGAATATAAATTACGTATAGAACATCAATTGGTGGCGATGCCAGGCCAAACAATAAAAGATATTGAAAAAGTATATTCGCATCCTATAGCATTAATGCAGTGTGAGGATTTTTTAGTAGAACACCCTCATTTAGAGTCTGTTGAGAGCGAAGATACGGCGGCAAGTGCTAGATTAATAGCAGAAAAAAAGATTATGGGCAGAGCAGCGATTTGTAGCCGTTTAGCCGCTGAAATATATGGATTGGAAGTGTTGGCTGAAGGCATTGAAACAAACAAACGCAATTATACTCGGTTTTTAATTATAGCCGATTCGTGGTTAGCTGATGAAATGCTCAAGAATATAAAAGCGGATAAATCATCCTTAGTTTTTTCATTGCCTCATGAGGAAGGTAGCCTAGCTAAAGTTCTATCCATTTTGTCGTATTATCACGTTAACTTAACCAAAATTCAGTCATTGCCTATTATTGGGAGAGAATGGGAATACATGTTTTATATCAATTTAACATTCGATAATTACATGCGTTATCGACAAGCATTAGATGCTATTCGTCCATTTACCAAAGATCTACAGTTATTAGGAGAATATAAAGCTTTTGAAGGATAAAAATATGATGAAGATACAACCAGCCAATCGATTAAATGAAGTATCAGAATACTATTTCTCACGTAAGTTAAAAGAAATAGCCCAAATGAATGCAGCAGGCATG
The DNA here is from genome assembly GCA_017986765.1 of Paludibacteraceae bacterium. Taxonomy (GTDB): domain Bacteria; phylum Bacteroidota; class Bacteroidia; order Bacteroidales; family Paludibacteraceae; genus JAAYPI01. The sequence continues at coordinate 4,609 of JAGNUZ010000058.1, forward strand.
AATGTTATAAGTTTGGGAATTGGTAGCCCCGATATGCCACCATCAGAAAGCACGATTGAAACCTTAGCCCAGGTAGCAAAAATGCCCAACACCCATGGCTACCAGCCAACAATAGGTATCCCAGAGTTAAGAAAAGCCTTTGCCGATTGGTATGTACGTTGGTATGGAGTGCAACTAGATGCAAACAGCGAGATACAACCGCTAATTGGATCAAAAGAAGGTATTTTGCATGTTACTTTGGCGTTTGTTAATCCTGGCGAAAAAGTACTAGTGCCAAACCCTGGTTATCCAACCTATACTTCGCTTAGTAAATTGTTGGGTGCAGAGGTTGTACAATACGATTTATGTGAAGATAAAGGCTGGGAACCCGATTTTGAAGCATTACAAAAAATGGACTTATCAAATGTAAAACTCATGTGGACAAATTATCCAAATATGCCAACAGGAGCCAATGCAAGTATAAGTTTATACCAGAAAATTGTAGATTTTGCCAAAAAGAATGCTATTGTAGTAGTAAACGATAATCCATACAGTTTTATTTTAAACAACAAACCGCTAAGTATTTTACAAATAGAAGGGGCAAAAGAATGTTGTATAGAATTTAATTCGTTGAGCAAAAGTCATAATATGCCTGGTTGGCGTATTGGTGTGATTGCTGCAAATCCAACATTTATCGAATGGATTGTACGGGTGAAAAGTAATATAGATTCTGGTACATTTCGTGCCATACAGTTAGCTGCAGTAGAAGCACTTTCTAATACAAACGATTGGCATAAAGAAATGAATATTGATGTATATCAGTCGCGTAGAGATATTGCTGGAAAAATTATGAATGCTCTTAATTGTAGTTATGATGATACGCAAGTAGGAATGTTTTTATGGGGAAAAGTGCCTGATAATGCCCTATCGGCTGAAGAAATTACAGAAAAAGTATTGCATGAAGCCAAGGTTTTTATTACTCCTGGGTTTATTTTTGGAAGCAATGGCGAACGATATATACGTATTTCCTTGTGTGCTACACAAGCCATGCTCGAAGAAGCATTAAATAGAATTCAATTAATAATCAAATAAAAAATATAAAAACATGAACGATTTACAATCAATATTATTACCTGGTATTGAGTCGAAACGACCGATAGTAATAGCCGGACCTTGCAGTGCCGAAACAGAAGAGCAAGTAATGGATACAGCCAAACAATTGGCAAAAAATGGGATAAAAATATACAGAGCAGGAATATGGAAACCTAGAACAAAACCTGGAGGATTTGAAGGTGTAGGAGAAATTGGTTTACCTTGGTTACAAAAAGTAAAAGAAGAAACAGGTATGTATGTATCTACCGAAGTAGCTACTGCCAAACACGTAGAAGCTGCATTGAAAGCTGGTATTGATATACTCTGGGTAGGTGCACGAACTTCTGCTAATCCTTTTGCTGTACAAGAAATTGCCGATTCATTGAAAGGAGTGGATATACCTGTGTTGATAAAAAACCCCGTTAATCCAGATTTAGATTTATGGATTGGTGCTATTGAACGTATTTATAATGCAGGAATTAGAAAATTAGGAGCTATCCACAGAGGATTTAGTTCGTATGATAAAAAAATATACCGTAATTTACCTCAATGGCATATTCCAATCGAACTACATCGCCGTTTGCCTAATATACCAATTATTTGCGATCCAAGCCATATTGGAGGAAGAAGAGAATTGATTGCATCGATTAGTCAACAAGCTATGGATTTAAGTTTTGATGGTTTAATTATTGAATCACACATTTGCCCTGATAAGGCATGGAGCGATGCTTCGCAACAAATAACGCCAGATATTTTACAATTTATAATCAATAAATTGGTAATTAGAGAGGGTGTTCAAACAACGGAAAGTTTGGCCGATTTACGTTTGCAAATAGACAATATTGATAATGATTTATTAGAAATGTTATCTAAACGTATGCGTATATCGCGTGAGATAGGCACATTTAAAAAAGAGCATAATATGCCTGTATTACAAGCCAATCGTTACGATGAGATTATGCAAAAACGTGTAATTCTTGGTGAGTCAATGGGTATGTCTCCCGAATTTGTAACTAAAATATTGGAAGCAATACACGAAGAATCAGTGCGTCAACAAATAGATGTGATTAACTCTAAGTAATTTAATAAATCCATAAGTATATGAAAATTCTCATATTAGGTGCAGGTAAAATGGGTACATTCTTTTGTGATGTATTATGTACCCAACACGAAGTTGCTATTTTTGATACTAACCCTAAAAATTTACGTTTTGTATTTAATACCTACCGCCTTACACAATATGATGAAATTGCGGAATTTGCCCCAGAACTAGTTATTAATGCGGTAACACTCAAACATACCATTGATGCATTTCAAGCAGTAATTGCTTATTTGCCAAGTACGTGTATTTTGTCGGATATCGCGTCTGTAAAAACAGGTTTGCAGGAGTTTTATGCATCTACTGGTATGCGATATGTATCCACTCATCCAATGTTTGGACCCACATTTGCAAATTTGGAAGATTTGAGTTCGCAAAGTGCCATTATTATTTCCGAATCCGATCACATGGGAAAAGCATTTTTTAAAGACTTATATCAAAGTTTAAAATTGCAAATTTTTGAATATACGTTTTTAGAACATGATGAAACCATTGCCTATTCGTTGTCTATCCCCTTTGCATCTACCATTGTATTTGCTGCAGTAATGAAACATCAAGATGCTCCAGGTACAACGTTCAAAAGACACTTAGCCATTGCAAGAGGATTATTTGCCGAAGATGATTATTTGCTTTCAGAAATTTTGTTTAACCCTTTTACACCTTCGCAAGTAGAGAAAATTCGTGGCGAATTGAAGTTTTTACTAGAAATTATTGAACAAAAAGATTCAAAAGCAATGCATTCATATTTGCAGAAATTGCGAGAAAATATTCAATAAATGAATTAGTAAGTATTTTTTTTATAAAAAATTTGTATATACTCAAAAAATCATATATATTTGCAGAAATATACTAACCTATGAAAAAATTACTACTCTACATATTGCTCTCTTTTGCGGTGGTTGGGGTGTATGCTACTACCGAAAAAAAGCCCGTAAATACGGTGCAAGAAACGCAACAAGAAGTTGTTTCAGTAGTGGGTAATAAGGTATATATTACAGCTAAGGCAGGAGAAGAAATAAACATATTTGCTCTTACTGGTCAAAATGTATATCGTACTCTTTCCGAAGGAGGAGTGTTGGTGGTCGAAGATTTACCTACAAACCAAATTTTAGTAGTACGTATTGGAGCCAAAGCTTATAAAGTGAAATTATAAAGATAAAAGATTTGTTGTTAGTTTTATGGGAGATGCAATTTTGTGTCTCCTATTTTTTTGTTAAGCAAGCATGTTGCGTAAACTTATTTCGATATCCGTTTTCGGTATCGATGTGCCTATAAATACAAGTTTTGAGCACGTGTTTTTTTCGGTATCATCTGGCAATGATTCAAATGTAACAATATC
>JAGNUZ010000059.1 GCA_017986765.1 Paludibacteraceae bacterium
AGATGTTATTATTGGCGGACATTCGCACGATTTAATTATTGATAAGAAGTTACGGAATAAGATAGGGAAGGAAGTTACCATAGCCCAAATGGCAAAAAATGGCTTGTATATTGGAAAAATTGATGTTTGGATAAAATGATAAAAAAAGCTCCCTAAGGAGCTTTTTAAGTAAAATCTTATTTTTTAAATTTATATAGTTTAAATAACAAAGGTTTGATGTCTGTATTGTTCATAAAAGCAGAGAATTTGTCTGCATCTGTGCCATAAGCATATAGCGGAACGGGCACTGGACTGTGGTCGGTGGTAGTAAATACCGCTTTTAGTTCCTTTGTTTTTCTGTTTTTTCCTGTAATCTGCATGCCTCCCGTTTCGTGGTCGGCAGTTATTATCACAAGCGTTCCTTTGTTTTTGTCAGCAAAATCCATTGCAATACCAACTGCTTTATCAAAATCCAATGTTTCTTGTATCACACCTTCTAGATTGTTGTCGTGTGCAGCCCAATCTATCTGAGAGCCTTCTACCATAAGGAAGAACCCTTTTTTATTCTTACTTAATATGTTTAAGGCTACTTTAGTAGCTTCTGGTAGCATATTTCCTCTACCATTTTGTATGCTGGGCATTCCGTTTTCAGCTAATAATACACCTTTTTTGGCAGTGCCCGATTGTGTGGCTTCTTCTAATGAGAAATAGATGCCATATCCTTTTTCTGTTAGTTTAGTTATCAAATCTGCACTATCTTTTCGTTGCATAAAAAATTTACTACCTCCTCCAATAAAAACATCTAGCGAGGAGTTTACAATGTCCTCGGCAATTTCGTCTTCCATTTTACGATTGATTTGGTGAGCAACAAAACTAGCCGGCGTAGCATGCGTTACGGAGCTTGTTACCACAATACCTGTAGCAAGCTTATTTTTTTGAGCATCGTGTAGGATAGAATATACGGGAACGCTATCGGGATTCATCCCAATCATACCATTTTTTGTTTTAACACCTGTGGCTAAAGCTGTTCCGCCAGCAGCAGAATCTGTAATGTATTTATTCGCAGAGTATGTATTAATTAGCCCCACAGCATCTGCTCGTTCAATATTCAGCATTGTGTCTGCGGATACTCTAGCTGCATGTACGTGGTTTAATCCCATGCCATCGCCAATTAAAAATATCACATTTTTTACTTGAGCTTGGGTATTAAAATTAAACAGAAGGAAAGCTATCGAAAATAAGATTATCACTTTTTGTTTCATGTTTGTATGTTTTAGTTTTTGTATTAAATGAAGAGAAAACTATTCTTTCAAGTTGTCTAACTCATTTTTAATGTTTAGCAATTGTTTTTTTATATTTTGTAAAGAATCGATAATTTCAAAATTTTTTCTAGCTCCAATTTTATTGTCCTTTAGCCGTTTCTTTATACCATCTAAAGTTAAGCCTTTTTCTTCTTTTAAATGCTTGATAAGCAAAAGTTCATCAATATTCTCTTGGGTATAAAAGCTTGTTCCTTTGTCGTTTTTACGCAGTTTGATGGTGTCGAACTGTTGTTCCCAAAACCGCACAGCCGATACATTCACCTGTAGTATTTCTGCTACCTCTTTAATAGAGTAGTAGAGTTTATGAGGTGTTGCGTCTGTTGTTGTGTTATCTTGGTTGCTCATAATTAATCAAATACTCGTCCGTAATTTGCTGATATTTGCACCATTTGGTCGTATTCCTTCGGAGATAAATCCATAAAGTAATAGTTTTGTGGATTTTGGGGTTTACCTTTAAAACGCACTTCGTAATGTAAATGCGGTCCTGTTGATTTGCCCGTGCTTCCCACTTCGCCAATTACTTCTCCCCGTGCTACTTTACTTCCTCTACGTAGTTTTTTGGCAATTTTGTTCATGTGTGCATATACCGTAATGTATCCAAAACCATGGTCTATAAATACCGTATTGCCATATCCTTGCTGCCAGCCAAGTTTAGCAACAGTACCATTTCCTGTGGCGAAAATATCTGTGCCAGTAGGAGCAGAAAAATCCATTCCCTGATGGAAGCGACGAGTGCGATAAATGGGGTCAATACGCCATCCATAACCAGATGCAGTACGTTTTAAGTCCTTGTTTGGAATAGGCTGAATAGCTGGAATGTGCTGTAATTTGCTTTCTTCTTGCTTGGCTAAAGTTACTATTTCGTCAAATGAATTAGATTGAATATACAACATCCGCGATACCATGTCCATTTTTTTGCTCGTGGCAATTACCAAATCGGAAGTACGCATGCGTTGCCATTTTTCGTAGCGATTATTACTCAGATTATTTCCTTTGCGAATGCTTGATGGTATAGAATCAACTTGTAGCACAACACGGTAAAAGTTATCATCACGCTGTTGTATGTCATTTAGTACCTCAATTACGGCATCCATTTGACGAGAAATAAGTTCGTACTGCGTACTTATGCGTTTATTTTCGGATTCTAATACTTTTTCGTTGGGTGATTTTATCGTAAAGATAAAAAGAACGAAAAAGACAATACCCATCAAAAAGCTTCCCAAAAAATATTGTCCGAATTTAATGAGTTTGTGCTTTAGCTTATTATCTATCCTGTCGTAGTTGAGTGTATGTTCGTTAAAGTGGTATTTTGCTTTTTTCATTCGGTTTATTTGGACTAAATCTGTGTTTTTTTTGTGCAAACATACACAACATACGCACAAAAATAAAGGAAATAAAATACAGACAACAAAAATAACAAAAAAAATACTAATTTTGTCGCTTGTTATCCATTTTAAAGGATTTTTTGTTTTTTATATTTTTGAAAGAAGAAAATTTAGTAAATCTAGTATATGAAATCTGCGAAAGAAATTAGAGAGTCGTTTAAAACATTTTTTGCATCAAAAGGGCATAAAATAGGACACTCAGCTCCCATGGTTATTAAGAATGACCCAACATTGATGTTTACCAATGCGGGAATGAATCAGTTTAAAGATATTATATTGGGGAATACGCCTATTGTGTATCCACGTGTAGTTAATTCTCAAAAATGCTTGCGTGTAAGTGGCAAACACAACGACTTGGAAGAAGTAGGGCACGATACCTACCACCATACAATGTTTGAAATGCTTGGCAACTGGAGTTTTGGCGATTACTTTAAAAAAGAAGCCATCGAGTGGGCGTGGGAGTATTTGGTTGTCGTTTTGGGTATTAATCCCGATTTATTATATGTTACCGTATTTGAAGGAAATCCAACAGAGGGATTGGAACGAGACAATGAGGCAGCGAGTTATTGGGCTCAGTTTTTGCCCGTAGAACGCATTGTGAACGGTAGTCAAAAGGATAATTTTTGGGAAATGGGTGATACAGGCCCTTGTGGCCCTTGCTCCGAAATACACATTGATTTGCGTTCAGCAGAAGAGAAAAAAGCCATTCCAGGAATAAATCTGGTTAACGAGAGTCATCCCCAAGTAATTGAAATTTGGAACCTCGTATTTATGCAATTTAACCGCAAAGCAAATGGCTCGTTGGAATCTTTGCCAGCCCAACATGTAGATACAGGTATGGGTTTTGAGCGTTTGTGCATGGCTATACAAGGCAAAACGTCCAATTATGATACTGATGTATTTCAACCCATTATTCGTTCTATGGCAGCTATTGCCGATGTGCAATATGGTACGAATAGAGAGCAAGATATTGCTATGCGTGTAATTGCCGATCATATTCGTACCATTTGTTTTTCTATTACCGATGGTCAGTTGCCATCGAATGCAAAAGCGGGGTATGTTATTCGTCGTATTTTGCGTAGAGCCGTGCGTTATGGTTATACCTTTTTAAACCAACGTACATCCTTTATGTACAAGCTTATACCTGCCTTAATTGATACGATGGGTAGTTCTTATCCAGAATTGGAGGCACAAAAAGGCTTGTTAGAAAAAGTGATTAAAGAAGAAGAAGAATCATTTTTACGTACTTTAGAAACAGGTATCCGACTCTTGGATAAGGTAATAGCTGAAGCTAAAAATAATGGACAAAATGCCATTAGTGGTACAGATGCATTTGCACTTTATGACACTTATGGTTTTCCGCTTGATTTAACGGAGTTAATCGCAAAAGAAAACCAAATGAGCGTTCAGATTGCTGAGTTCGAGCAAGAAATGCAAAAACAACGCGAACGTGCTCGCAATGCAGCCAATGTGGAAACGGGTGACTGGATAGTGGTGCGTGAAGGAGACTCGATGTATCACGGATACGATTTTTCAGAAATGGATGTGCAAATGTTGCGTTACCGCAAAATGGTGCAAAAAGGAAAACAATTCTATCAACTTGTGTTTGACCGTACGCCTTTTTATGGCGAAATGGGTGGACAAATTGGTGATACAGGAGTGATTGTGTGCGAAAATCAAACAATCAATATAGTTGATACCAAAAAAGAAAACGGACTGACAGTACATATTACTACAGAACTACCAACTGCCATCGAAAGTAGCTTTAACGCTAAGGTGGATGTAGAAAAACGTACTAAGATAGCCGCAAATCATACAGCTACGCACTTGTTGCACGAATCTTTGAGAGAAATTCTGGGTACACACGTAGAGCAAAAAGGATCATTTGTATCTGATGAAGCCTTGCGTTTCGATTTTTCTCATTACCAAAAAGTGTCTGTAGAAGAATTAAAAGCTATAGAAATAGCGGTAAACAAAAAGATTCGTCAAAACCTACTCCTTACAGAACACCGTGATGTGGCTGTAGAAGAAGCAACCCAAATGGGTGCTATGGCATTATTTGGCGAAAAATATGGAGAAACAGTGCGTGTTATTCAATTTGATTCTTCTATCGAATTGTGTGGAGGTTCGCATGTGCATGCTACAGGAGAAATCGGCATGATTAAGATTATTCACGAAAGTTCAGTAGCTGCAGGTATTCGCCGTATTGAGGCTTATACTGCTGAAAAAGCGGAACAGTATATGGATACTCAGCTAGATATATTGCTTGAAGTAAAACAGCTATTTAATAATCCGACGAATTTAATCAGTGTTATAAGCAAATTTCAGCAAGAAAATACGCAGCTAAAGAAACAAGTGGAAGGCTATGTACAGGAATATGTGAAACAAGCAAAACTTGATTTGTTGCAAACCGTACAGCATATCAATGGAGTGGATATTATTGAGATGAAAACATCTGATTCAGCTACTATTTGCAAAGATATTGCGTTCCAATTTAAATCGCAGTTTGCAACGAAAGCTTTTGCTTTTATTGCAGCGACAAATGCAGATGATAAGGTAAGTATTTCAGTATTGCTTTCTGATGTTTTGGTAAAAAAAGGAATGAACGCTTCGGCACTTGTCAAATCCATATTTGCTGATATTGACGGTAGCGGTGGTGGACAAGCATTTTTTGCAACCGCAGGAGGTAAAAACGAAGCAGGAATAGATGTGGCGGTAGAAAAAATTAAACAAGCCATTACAGCTTAATACAGATAGGTAATTTGTCGCAAGACAGATATTCCATAAGCAAGGGCGTTGATACACTGTGTCAACGCCCTTACGGTTTTATATTGAAATTATTCTTTTTCTATACGCTTTATCAAATATATTAATGAGGGAAGGTGGTCGCTGTACCCATTTTGATATACGCCTCCTGCGTGTGTTCTAAATGGATATCCTTTGTATTGCCCTTCTTGTCGGATAAGAAATGGAGCGTGGAAAATTTCTGCTTTCCAAAATGTTAATTGGTCTTTATCTTTCCCTATTAAGCCTGATGAGATAATAATTTGATCGAATAAATTCCATGCATCTCCGTAAGCCAAAGAACCAATACCTTTGCTAAAAAGCTCCCAAGAAGTATTGTATAATCCACCTTCGGGTGTTTCTTTTTGCTTTCTTTTTGCATTCAAGGCAACTTTTACACTTTCGTTGATAGGATCATCATTCAAGTCGCCCATAATGATAATCTTAGCATTCTTATCAAGTGTAATAATAGAGTCGGATATATGTTTTGTTAGTAAAGCAGCTGCTACTCTCTTGGGACGAGAGTTTACTTCTCCACCTCTTCGCGAAGGCCAGTGATTTACAATTACATGAACCTCTTCGCCGCTCATAATTCCACTCACGAGTAATTGGTCTCTACTACGGCGAGAGGAATCTGCACTTAAATAAAATGGATAACTTTTCACATTGGTAACATAAAAATCACGAGGATTATAGAGTAAAGCACAATCCACTCCTCTATAGTCCCCTCCATCAATATGTACTATTTGGTAATTGATGTGTTTGATAGGATCTTGTTTTACTAAATCTTCCAACACACTGCGATTTTCCACTTCTGACACTCCCAAAATAGAAGGACCCATAGGGGATAAGTCCGTTCCAATTTTTGAAATAGCATATGCCATATTGTGTAACTTAGATGTGTACTTTTTCGTATCCCATTCTATGGAGCTAGTCGGAGTGTATTCTTTGTCATTATCTCCAGGAATGGTATCGAAAAGATTTTCTACATTGTAAAAACCTACACAATAAAGTTCATACTCCTTTGTGTCTTTTGCAAACGCACTTGCAATAACAAACAATAAAGAAGTAAGTAAAAGGATGGATTTTTTCATATTCTATTAATTAAATGTTAGGATAAATCTTTCAGAACTACATTTGCCTTATTCTATAGTGCAAAAATCAGTTAATTCGTATAGGTGTAATCGTTTGGCAATTTGTTTTTCTATTCTTGTCAATATAAAACACCTTAATTCACTTTTTTATTATCTCTATTTTTCTTTTTAAGAGCAAGAGATTATTCTATTCCCAAGGTATCAATAGTACAAATATGCTCATTTTATTTATATACTGGAGCAGAGTATGTGTTAAAATACGGATTAATTTATAAACAACTGTTTTTAATTGGAACTTTTATGCTTATATTTGCGTAACACAAAATGGATGTTTTAACGGCAAAATAGAAAACGGCTGTTTGTTATCATTTTGCTCTATAAGCAATAAAATTAACTTGTATAAAAAAATACTAACTATATGTTCATGAAAAAACTCTTACTCTTAATGTTGCTTATAGCTAATGGGATATTAGCTGTAGCACAAACTGGCATTCAAGGTGTAGTCCGCAATGCTACGACTGGTGATGGTATTCCCAATGTACAGATAATAGTAAAGAAACAGAACGTAGTGGCGTTTACAGATGAGTTGGGAGAATTCAAGATAACGGAATTGCAGGCTGGTAGTGATGTGTTGGAAATTGTTCACCCAGTGTATTCTGCCAAAGCTCTTCAAATAATCATTACTGCGAATAGGGTAACACCAATAGGTATTATTAGAGTACGTGATGAGCAAACGGTAGTACGTGAGGTAGCACAAGATGTAGCCAATGTAATTACGCTCGATGCAGAAATGGGCTCGAGTGAGGAGAATACAGGTGCTTCTGCACGTGGTACGTCGCTATCTGCCCGTGGAGATGTGTATGCATCAGCCGCTAGTTATACCTTTAGTGCCATGCGTTTTAGACCACGTGGATATGACAATACGTATGAAACTACTTATATTAACGGAGTTAATTTTAATGCGTTAGCACGTGGCAATTTCAATTATTCCATGCTAGGTGGATTAAATGACGCTATGCGCAATAAAGATGTAAATCAAGGTTTAAGTCCTTCTTCGTATTCTTATGGAAACATAGCAGGAGTAACCAATATTAATACGAAAGCAAGCCAATATCCTACTGGTACACGTACCAGTTTAGCTTTTAGCAACCGTTCGTACACTTTGCGTGCACAAGCCTTGCATGCCCGTGATTTAGGAAATGGGCTGTCGCTAGCAGTTTCTGGTATTGCTCGCTGGGCTGACGAAGGTATTATAGAGGGTACGTTTTATAATTCTGCTGGATTGTTTACTGCTTTGGAAAAGAAATTTTCCGATAAGCATAGTTTATCCTTGACTCTCTTTGCAGCTCCTACGCAAAGAGGGCAACAAGGTGCTACGCTCAAAGAAGTGTACGACTTAGCTGGTAGTATTTATTATAACCCATACTGGGGATATCAAGACGGTAAACAAAGAACTTCGCGCGTAGTAAATTCTGTTGACCCTACGGCTGTGTTGAGC
>JAGNUZ010000181.1 GCA_017986765.1 Paludibacteraceae bacterium
ACGTATCCTCGGCAAAATCTTGGTGACCAGGCGTATCCAAAATATTGATTTTATAATCTCGATATTCGAACCCCATTACCGATGTTGCCACCGAAATACCCCGTTGTTTTTCAATTTCCATCCAGTCGGATGTGGCTGTTTGCTTTATTTTATTCGACTTTACAGCTCCCGCAATATGGATAGCTCCACCGAACAACAATAATTTTTCGGTTAATGTTGTTTTACCAGCATCTGGATGGCTAATAATAGCAAAAGTTCTTCTACGTTTTATTTCTTCTTGAAATTTCATTCTTCCTTACTCAAAATTGAAGTGCAAAGATAATAAAATTACCTGCAAATGTTGTTTTTTCGCCTTGATAGTTTGGGGTTTCATGTTGAATACCTTCTGGTTATTATCAAAATGGGTTTGCATTTTGACTTGAGCTAGCGAGAAATAAAACAGAAAGAAGCACCCAATCTTCAACAGTATTACGGTGTGACAATTACATATTCAAGCCTAAACAGACCGCAAGCGGTAGTGATATTCAAAATTATTGTGTATTTTTGCATCATTCACCCATGTATTTCTTTGAAGAGAAAAATAATATGAAAATTGCCATCGTATCCGTATTTTATCCCTACCGAGGAGGAATTGCCCAGTTTAACGCCAACTTATACACCGAGTTATGCAAAGAGCATACGGTGAAAGCATTTAATTTTAGCCGACAATATCCCTCTATCCTGTTTCCAGGAAAAACGCAATTCGTTACCGATAAAGACACGGCAATATCTATCGAAAGTGAGATGATATTGGATTCTGCCAACCCATACACCTACTACCAAACAGCCCAAAAAGTGCTAGAGTACGAGCCTGATGTATTGCTTTTACGCTATTGGCACACGTATTTTTCGCCTTCGTTGGGCTATATTGCTCGCTATGCAAAAAAACGAGGCGTAAAGGTAATTACCATTGCCGACAATATTATACCGCACGAAACACATTGGTTTGATACGGTTTTTACCAAATGGTTTTTAAAACAAAATACCGCTTTTGTTACCCTAAGCGAAGCTGTGCGTGAGGATTTGTTGCGACTACATCCATCTGCCAATCAAATGCTGAAACGCCACCCGCTGTACAATCATTTTGGCGACAAAATAGAGGCTACACAAGCAAAATTGCAATTAAAATTAGATGTAAATAAAAAAACCTTGCTGTTTTTTGGTTTGATACGCGATTACAAAGGATTGGATTTGCTACTTGATGCTATGAACCGATTGGATGATAATTACCAATTACTTATTGCGGGCGAATGTTATGGTAGTTTCGATAGTTACCAAAAGCAAATTGACGCGAATAAAAACAAACACAACATACACCTTTTCAATCGCTATATAGACGATGCGGAAGTACCGCTTTTCTTCTCAGCGGCTGATGTGTGCGTACTGCCTTACAAAACGGCTACTCAAAGTGGTATTTCCGCAATATCCTATCATTTTGAAGTGCCTTTAATCATTACCGACACTGGTGGATTAAAAGAAATGGTAGAAACGCCAAACACTGGATTAGTGTGTCAACGGATTGATGCAGAAAGTATTGCAAATACAATTGAGCAGTTTTTTGCGATGGACAAAGAGCCATTTATCCAAGGCATTCAGACTGAAAAGCGTGCACTGTCGTGGGATAATTTTGCTACGGCTCTAAGTGATTTTATGCAAAAGGTATAGATTAATCTTCTGACGGATATTCCATATTTTGAGATTTTATCTCGTGCAGCACTTCGACTAAAAATTTGCGGGACTCTTTTTTTGCCGCAGGCAAATCTTGCAACGAATAATTACCACAATCGCGTGGAGTCATCCCTGGAATGTCACCCTCAAAATCGGCTATAAACTGAAATGTTTCTTGCATTACCGCTACCATATCTTGAGGCAATAATTTGCCACGAACGACGAGGTAATTGCCAGTGCAACAGCCCATCGGTCCCCAATAAATTAGCCTATCTGCCCACACAACATGATTGCGTAAAAAAGTAGCTGCCAAGTGCTCCATTACGTGCAATGCCTCGATAGACAAAGCTGGCTCACGGTTAGGTTCTTTCATGCGGATATCAAAGGTAGTGATGGTTTCATTCCCTACATTGTCGGTACGAGAAAGATAAATACCCCTGAGCATGTGAATATGGTCGATAGTAAAACTGGCTATTTTTTTCATCTTCGGAAAGGCTTTTAGATAATTTGAACTACAAAGATACTAAAAATCTTTATTTACCACACGAATGGATTGATCCAGTTGAACCTTGTTCCTCAGCTGGCATAGACCTCTTAGTCAAAATATCCACTTAATCTACTACCATATCCGTTACGAAATAAACTTCACCATTTATTCTGTTGGCTATATCCATTTTTGATTTTAAAACAAAAATACGAGAAAATTTGAATTAAACGTGGTTACGAATCAATGTTATCATATTATCTTAAAATTGCTCCATTTCTTCATGAACCGCCTTGTATGTGAACGCAAAGTAATTGTTTACTGGAAGTGAAGGAGCAAAGCTCGCGTATGCACGGTGGTGTGAGAGGCTCTCCCCATCAGTCTTTACTGGTGGGGTAGTCTACTCGATTACAG
>JAGNUZ010000060.1 GCA_017986765.1 Paludibacteraceae bacterium
CAGAGGGTCCTTGGTTCAAGTCCAAGAGGGAGAGCAATTTTTGAACATCATTCTTCCTTAGCTCAGTTGGTTAGAGCATCTGACTGTTAATCAGAGGGTCCTTGGTTCAAGTCCAAGAGGGAGAGCTAAAAAACCGAACATCACTGTTCGGTTTTTTGCTTTTAATATAGTATATTTGTAAGCATATTACACAAACCAATACATAGATGAGAAAAATTTGTTTACTGCTTGTTGCCATCGTATCTTTTCAATTTGGCATGGCTCAACCATCTCACACAAAGCATTTTGAGATTGCAAAGAACATGGACATTTTTAATAGTATTATAAAAGAACTGCAACTATACTATGTGGATAGCATTCCTATGGAAGATGTGATTGTAGAAGGAATCGATGCTATGCTAAAAAAACTCGACCCATACACCAACTATATTCCTGAATCGGACAAACAAGATTTTGTGCAAATGACCACAGGCGAATATGGCGGAATAGGCTCTATCATTTCGCAAAGAGACAACAAAACACACATCATCGAATTGTATAAAAATGCCCCTGCGTATAAAAATGGACTGCAAGTCGGCGATAAAATTATTGAAGTAGATGGCAAATCGACGCATGGCTTGTCTGTATCGGACGTAAGTGCATTGCTCAAAGGCACTCCATCTACCGAGGTTCAAGTAAAAGTTGAACGCAATGGCACAAAAAAACTAATCACATTCAAAATTCTGCGTGAGAAGATTTATGTTAATCCTGTAACATACTATGGTTTATACAATGGCAATGTGGGATATATTCGCTTGAATAGTTTTACTGAAAACTGTGCAGAAGAGGTTAAAAATGCACTGCAAGAGTTACATAGCAAAGGAGCTGAATCGCTTATTTTCGATTTACGAAGTAATGGTGGTGGGCTAATTAACGATGCCATTGCGATAAGCGGACTATTTGTTCCCAAAGGTACTGAAATTGTTTCGACAAAAGGGCGTTCGCCTGAATCTGAACGGTCGTACAAAACAAGTTTCGAACCACTATACCCTACTATCCCCTTAATCGTTATGGTAAACGAAAATTCTGCTTCTGCCGCTGAAATTGTAGCTGGTGCAATGCAAGATTTAGACAGAGCCGTAGTAATAGGTAGAGAAACTTATGGCAAAGGAATGATACAATCTCTGTATGCTTTGCCTTACAATACCAACATTAAAATTACCATTGCCAAATACTATACCCCTAGCGGTCGTTGCGTGCAAAGCAACAAACACATTGCTCGTATGGCAAACGACAGCCTTACAAATACCTTTACTACAAAAAACGGCAGAATAGTAAAAGATGGACATGGTATTTTACCTGATGTTATTTCGGCTGAATCGAAACTTCAGGTTATTACCTACCATTTATTATCTAAATCTTATTTCTATGAATTTGCGAACCATTACACACAAAAACTCACAAACATAGCTCCTATAGAAGAATTTGCCGTATCGGAAAGCTTGCTGGCTGAATTTAAGCAATTTATTCTTAGCAAAGATTTCACCTACGATTTACAATCGGAGAAATCCTTGCTAAAACTCATTGAGATAGCTAAAGCAGAGGGTTATTACGAACAAAATAAAACTCATTTCGACAATCTAACCGATGGTTTAACCCACGATATAGCAAAAGATTTTGATGTCGCAAAAGATGAAATAACAGAACTGTTGGCTGCCGAAATCGTAAAACGCTATTATTTTCAAGCAGGTGAACTGCAACAAATATTAAAAAATGACCCAGAATTAAAAGAAGCGCTTGAAATAATTGGAAACAAAACCAAATATAGCCAATTGCTTCAGCCATAACGAATAAAATCTATGATGCAAACTAAATTAACCCTATCCAATTGGTTACCTACATCACTCAAAGAAGTGCGGGCATTAGGTTGGGACGAAATAGATATTATTCTGTTTTCAGGAGATGCATATATCGACCATCCATCGTTTGGGGCTGCAGTAATTGGGCGAATTCTCGAAAAGCAAGGGTTAAAAGTTGCCATTGTGCCTCAACCAAATTGGAGAGACGATTTGCGTGATTTTAAGAAATTGGGCAAGCCTCGTTTGTTTTTTGCCGTATCTGCGGGTTCTATGGATTCGATGGTAAATCATTATACTGCCAACAAAAGATTGCGCTCCAACGATGCTTATACGCCTGAAGGAAAAGCAAGTTATCGTCCTGATTATGCAACGACCACTTATTGCAACATTCTCAAATCTTTATACCCTGATATACCCATCGTAATTGGTGGTGTAGAGGCATCGTTGCGACGTGTAACTCATTACGACTATTGGTCGGACACATTGATGCCAAGCATTTTAGCTGATAGCAAAGCCGACTTATTGATATACGGCATGGGCGAGCAAGCCATTATCGAAATGGTGAAAGCCTTACAAGATGGCACTCCTTTTGAAGAAATACAAAACATTCCACAAACGGCTTTTCTACAACAAAAAGAAAAAGTCGAAAAATCTCACGCAAACTGGGAAAGTCAAATTTTATTCTCCCACGAGCAATGCCTATCCTCTAAACTCAACCAAGCAAAAAACTTTCGAATAATCGAAGAGCATTCCAATTCGCAACGAGCAGTACGCTTAACGCAAGAAATTGGAGATGCAGTATTGGTCATTAACCCTCCATACCCAACTGTAAGCGAGGCTACTATCGACCAATCGTTCGATTTACCTTATACAAGATTGCCTCATCCTCGCTACAAAGGGAAACATATTCCTGCATACGAAATGATAAAATTTTCAGTTACCTTGCACCGTGGTTGCTTTGGAGGATGTGCTTTTTGTACAATTTCTGCCCATCAAGGTAAATTTATTGCCTCTAGGTCTGAAAAATCAATATTAGCGGAAGTTGAGAAGATAAGCCAAATGGATGATTTTAAAGGCTATCTCAGCGATTTGGGTGGACCATCAGCCAATATGTATAAGATGAGTGGCATTGACCTTTCTATCTGCGAAAAATGCAACAAACCCTCGTGTATTCATCCAAAAATATGCAAAAACTTACGCACAGATCACGGTCCTTTATTGGATTTATACAAAAAAGTGAGCGCTCTCAAAAATATTAAAAAAGCCTTTGTGGGTAGTGGTATTCGCTACGATATGTTGTTGCACAAAACGAATAACGAGAAGGTTAATGCTAACAACCTATTGTACACCAAAGAGTTAATAAAAAACCACGTATCTGGACGATTAAAAGTAGCGCCCGAACATACCAACGATGATGTGTTGTATTTGATGCGAAAACCGTCTTTTTCGTACTTCGAGGAATTTGTAAAACTCTTTAACGAAGTGAATAAAAGCAATAATATGAACCAACAAATTATTCCTTATTTTATTTCGAGTCATCCTGGTTGTACTCAGCAACACATGGCGGAATTAGCTGCCAAAACGAAAAAGTTGGATTTTAAACTAGAGCAAGTGCAAGATTTTACTCCTACTCCTATGACTTTAGCATCTGAAATGTATTACACGGGCATTCACCCTTATACATTGGAGAAAATGACTACGGCAATTACACTAAAACAAAAATTGAACCAGCGGAAGTTTTTCTTTTGGTACCAAAAAGAGTATAAAAAAGAGATTATAGATGAGCTAAAACGCATGAATAGAGCTGATTTAATCAAAACATTATATCCTTAAATACGATGAAACGATACGCTAAAATACTATTTATCAGCCTCTTGCTAGTATGCTACCATACGGTAATGCAAGCACAAAGCATACAAGAGCAGGAAAAAGAAATTACAGCATTGTTCGATTCCATCAAGCAAGCTTCTTCTGATAGTATAGCAATAGAACTCAATGAAAAAATAGAAATACTTTTATCGGACGCTCTCAAGAAAGAAGATGCGTTTGATTATACCTTTACCTCGCTCAATTATATTGGAAGCGTATATTCTCCCAATCATTTAATGCGTATTTTATCGTGGAATTATCCATTGCGTCATGGGCGATATGGATATTCAGCACTATTCTTGGTAAAAAAACAACAGAAAAGCAAACATAAGATTTTCGCTGCATCTCAGCACAAAGCCTTTAAGCCTGACGAAAATACAAAATATTTGCCTACAAATTGGTACGGAGCCTTGTATTATCAAATAGTAGAACATAAAAAGAATCGAAAAACACAATACTTTCTTCTAGGCATAAGCAATTATCAAGCTATTACAAAAGTAAAAGTAATTGAGCCTATTGTTATTGGTAATCAATCCATTACATTTGGTAAACCCATCTTTAAGAAAGAAAAAAAAACGCAACAACGAATTGTGTTTGAGTACAAAAGCACCGTAAATATAGGATTAGAATACGACACCAAACGCAATCGGTTTGTCTTTGACCACCTTTCGCCATCCGACCCTATTTACAAAGATGCGTATCATTATTATGGTCCAGATTTCTCCTACGACTCCTACCAATGGGTCAAAACAAAATGGGTGTATCAACCCGATATTGATGTACGAAACAAAAAATAATCATGCACACACCACAAGATACATTTAGCTACCATGTAGATAAATTTGCTGATATAGAAATACTTAGATACCGTATACCTGGCTTTGAAGAATTATCTTTACAGCAAAAAATCCTTATTTACCATTTGTCAGAAGCGGCACAAGAAGGCAGGGATATTTTGTTTGACCAACAATACAAACATAATTTGTGCGTTAGACGAACTCTTGAAGCCATGTATGAGGCAAATTATGCTACTGAAAAAGACAAAGACGATTTCTCCGCTTTCGAAATATACCTCAAACGAGTGTGGTTTTCCAATGGCATTCACCACCATTATTCTACCGAAAAAATGGAAATAAACTGTAATCAGGCATATTTCAGCTCTTTATTGCAAAAGGTAAATATAAGCAAATTGCCCATTGAGCCAAACGAAAACAAAGAGGATTTTTATAACAAAATACTCTCTATTATTTACGATGCTACACGAGATAAAAAGAGGGTAAATTTATCGGAAAATGAAGACTTAATACTGACTTCTGCAAATAATTTTTACCAAAATATTACGCAAGAAGAAGCAGAACATCATTATAAAGCACTCGAAAAAGAAGGAGAGAAAGAAAGCATTAGCCATGGGTTAAATAGTTGTTTACAAAAAGAGAATAACACCATCTCTGAAAAAAAGTGGAAAATAGATGGCATGTACGGTGCTGCTATTGAGCGTATTGTGCATCACTTTTCGGAAGCTATTCCGTATGCGGAAAACAAAAACCAACGAACGATTCTCGAAAAGTTAATTACATTCTACAACACAGGCAATTTGCATACCTTCGATGAATACTCCATATTATGGGTAAAAGAAACCCAAGCAGAAATTGATTTCTTAAATGGCTTTATCGAAACCTACGGCGATCCATTGGGTAGAAAAGGGAGCTGGGAAGCTATTGTTAATTTCACCAATAAAGAAGCCACAGAACGAACGTCTTGCATCAGCAATAACGCACAATGGTTTGAAAATCAGTCTCCTGTAGATGCACGCTTCAAAAAAACATCAGTTGTAGGGGTTACTGCCAAAGTAATTACCAATGTGATGCTCGGTGGCGACTGCTATCCTGCTCCCCCTATTGGCATCAACCTACCGAATTCCAACTGGATACGAGAAGTGCATGGTTCTAAGTCTGTTACCATTGATAACATCATGGAGGCGTATCATCATGCATCCATAGGCAATGGCTTTAACGAAGAATTTATGTGTAGTAACGATGAATGTGAATTAAGCACCAAATACGGGTTTATTACCGACAAATTACACACCGATTTACACGAATGTGTAGGACACGGTTCTGGCAAAATACTTGATGGCATATCACCCGAAGCCCTCAAAGCCTATGGTGCTACGATTGAAGAAACGCGGGCCGATTTATTTGGTTTATACTTTATTGCTGACCACAAAATGGTTGAGTTGGGCTTATTACCTGACACGGAAGCTTACAAGGCTGAATATTACCGTTTTATGCTCAATGGATTGCTTACACAATTGGTTCGTATCAAACTTGGCGATGTGCTCGAAGAATCTCACATGCGTAACCGCCAATTAATAGCCTCATGGGTTTTCGAACAAGGACAAAAAGAATGCATTATTGAAAAAATAACAAAAAATAATAAAACGTATATCGTTATTCATAACTATTCTTCTTTGAGGCAGTTATTTGGAAAATTATTAGCCGAAGTGCAACGCATCAAATCTGAAGGCGATTACTATGCTGCTAAACAATTGATAGAAACCTATGCTGTACAAATAGATGCCAATATCCACAAAGAAGTACTAGATAGGTACGCCTCGCTAGATATTGCACCCTACAGAGGCTTTGTAAATCCTGTGTTAGAAAAAATAGTCAATAATAAGGGCGAAATTACCGACATCATTCCTCGTTATACGGAATCGTACACAGAACAGATGCTGCTTTATTCTCAAACACGGTCTTTTTTGCCTACGTACAACTAATTTCTATCAAACGTTTGCACGGTTTTTTATGCACCTTTGTTCATTTTTTCTAATTTTAATATTACAAACTGATTACATTTGTGTACATTTTACGTTAAATAATTCTTAACTCCATTGTACACACATGAAGATAAACTTTAATATTCAGTACCACACTACGTGGGGACAACGCATTTGTATCGTTGGTTCTATTCCTGCTTTAGGCAAAAATAGCATAGCCAAATCATTAGTAATGAACCATATGGGGAATGGAAAATGGGAAGCGAGCATTCAAATTCGCACAGTAGAACCATTTACTTATCAATATGTTATCGTAGATGCACAAGGCAATTCTATATCTGAATGGGGCGAAAATAGAGTATTGGCTATCCCGTCTTCTTACAAAGAGGCGAACATACAAGATACGTGGCGTGCCAATGGCGAGGATAAAACTTTTTACTCCTCGGCTTTTACCGAAAGTTTTTGTGTACGGAAAAAACCAAAAGCATTTATTCCTCTTACTGGCACTAAAACTGTTCGCTTTGGAATTAATGTACCACGTGTAGATTCAGAATTATCTGTAGCTATCGTAGGTAATCATCCTAGCTTAGGCAATTGGAACGGAAAAAATGCACTTATTTTAAGTGATGAAAACTATCCACAATGGACAGCTGAAATTGATGCTACCACCATCAACAAACCTTTGCAGTACAAATATGTATTATATAATGCTACAAAAAAGACAATCGTATCGTGGGAAAAAGGCGAAAATAGATGGTTAGAGACCCCAAGCATTGCCAAAAATGAACTCACAATAAAAACAGATGAAGTATTTCAGTACGATATTCCATCGTTTAAAGCAGCTGGTATTGCCCTTCCTATCTTTTCGTTGCGAAGCAGTAACAGTTTTGGCATTGGCGAATTTCAAGACTTAAAAAAATTAGTGGATTGGTCGGTGCAAACAGGTCAGAAAGTCATTCAGACCTTACCTATTAACGATACTACCCGCTCTCATTCCAATGCCGATTCGTATCCATATAGTAGCATTACCGTTTTAGCCTTGCACCCAGCGTATATCAACATATTTGGCATTGGTACGCTTCGAAGCAAAAAGCAAATGGAAACTTTCCGTGCATTGCAGCAAAAATTAAATATGTACAAAACCGTTCAATACGGCAAAGTGGTAGCGGCAAAATGGGATTATTTTCGTTTAATATACAAACAAGAAAAAACAAAAACAGTTAATTCAACGGATTATCAAGCATTTTTTGCAGAAAACAAACAATGGTTATTGCCTTATGCCGCCTTTTGTTACTTACGCGACAAGCATAACGATGCCAATTTCCGCAACTGGAAAAACAATGCTGTATTCGATTGGGATAGAATTGATGATTTCTTTAAACCTGAATTTGCTGAGTTGGACGAAGTAATGGTTCACGTATTTTTGCAATATCACGCACACAAACAACTCCTCGAAGCGTCTAATTATGCAAAATCTAAAGGAATTGTACTCAAAGGCGATATTCCGATTGGTATTAGTCCAGATAGCGTAGAAGCATG
>JAGNUZ010000182.1 GCA_017986765.1 Paludibacteraceae bacterium
ATGAAAGATAATCCAAATAAACTTTTTATAGGAACAAATTTACAAAACGATGATAGCGATTTTATTCCCTTAATTGGCGATGAAGATGACGATCATGTAGTAGATTTGAGCGAAGACAAGGTGTTGCCCATTTTGGCTCTGCGTAATATGGTTTTATTTCCTGGAGTAGTAATTCCCGTTACAATTGGTCGTCCAAAATCGCTAAAACTGATAAAAGACGTAAACAAACGGAATGGCTTTTTGGGTACTATTGCACAAAAAGACAATAAGATAGAAGAGCCTGAACTAAATGACTTATACGCTGTAGGTACTGTGGCTCAGGTAGTACGAGTACTAGAAATGCCCGATAATTCAACCACGGTTATTTTACAAGGTCGTCAGCGTTTTGCCATTCAAGAGTTAGATGCTACCGAACCTTATCTTAAAGCCAAAGTAGAACTTTTAGCCGATTCGGAAGTCCCCAAACACAAGGATTTTAAGGCATTGATGGAGGCGATAAAAGACTTATCGCTACGCATGATAAAAATATCTAGCAATATGCCTCAGGAAATTATGTTTGCTATTCGCAACATAGAAAATCCTCGTTTTTTTATCAACTTTATTAGCTCTAATCTCGGACTCTCGCTTATTGACAAACAAAGCTTATTGGAAATCAATAACATAGAGCAACGGGCAATGATGCTATTAAAAATCTTGACCAAAGAATCGCAACTGCTCGAGATGAAAGCCTCTATCCAGTCGCAAGCAATGGAAAATATCGACAAGCAACAACGCGAATATTTTTTGCAGCAACAAATGAAAACCATTCAAAAAGAATTGGGTGGCAATGTGCAAGACGACTTGATAAACGATATTAAGAAGAAAGCCGAAGGAAAAAAATGGGATGAAAAAGTCCGTAAAATTGCCGAAAAGGAAATTGCGAAACTAGAAACTACTAGCACCCATTCGAGCGATTATTCGGTACAACTGAATTATGTGCAAACCTTAGTCGATTTGCCTTGGAATGAATATACCAAAGATAATTTTAACCTGAAACGTGCCCAACGTGTGCTGAATAGAGACCATTTTGGATTAGACGAAGTAAAGGACAGAATTATTGACCATTTGGCTGTACTTAAATTAAAAGGAGATTTAAAATCACCTATCATTTGCTTGTATGGACCTCCAGGGGTTGGAAAAACATCGTTAGGAAAATCCATTGCTGATGCATTGGGCAGAAAATATGCACGTATATCGTTGGGTGGATTGCACGATGAAGCTGAAATTCGTGGACACCGTCGCACGTACATTGGGGCTATGCCTGGACGTGTTATCCAAAATATTTTAAAAACAAACTCATCTAATCCTGTTTTGGTATTAGACGAAATAGATAAAGTTGGTCGCGATTACAAAGGCGACCCAGGCTCTGCTTTGCTCGAAGTGCTCGACCCAGAACAAAACTTTGCCTTCCACGATAATTATTTAGATGTAGATTACGATTTGTCTAAAGTATTATTTATTGCCACAGCCAATAGCTTGAGTAGTATTTCGCAACCATTGCTCGACAGAATGGAGTTGATTAACGTAACTGGCTATATTGTAGAAGAAAAAATTGAAATAGCAATGAAACACCTGATTCCTAAACAATTAGAGAATCATGGTATTCCAAAAGACGCTGTTTCTTTTTCTAAAAAAACGGTACAAGAAATTGTAGAGAAATACACACGCGAATCGGGCGTACGTAATTTAGAAAAACAAATTGCAAAAATTTGTCGCAGACTGGCTCGCAAAATTGCCATGGAAGAAAAATACGACACATCTATGCCAATTAGCGACCTTAAAGAATACTTAGGAACAGAAAAATATACCAGAGATAAGCAAAGTCAGAAAGAAGAAATTGGTATTGTTACTGGTTTGGCTTGGACATCAGTAGGTGGCGAAATTTTAGAGATTGAAACCAGTCTTAGCAAAGGCAAAGGTGGCAAACTAACGCTTACGGGCAATTTAGGCGACGTGATGAAAGAATCTGCCATGCTTGGGTTGGAATATATCCGTGCTCATGCCAAGGATTTTGGACTTAACGAAGACCTATTTGAAGAAACCAACGTACACATTCATGTACCCGAAGGTGCTATACCGAAAGATGGACCTTCTGCTGGTATTACAATGGCTACTAGCTTGTTATCTGCTTTTACCAAACGAAAAGTAAAAAAACATATTGCCATGACTGGAGAAATTACCTTACATGGAAAAGTGTTGCCTGTAGGTGGTATTAAAGAAAAAATTCTGGCTGCCAAACGTGCTGGTATTACAGATATTATTTTGTCGCACGAAAACAAAAAGAATATTGATGAAATTAATGCCATTTATATCAAAGGGCTTACGTTTCATTATGTAAAAGATATTAAAGAGGTGATTCAAATTGCTTTACTAAAATAAGTGGGATGTATGAAAAAAATTTTAATCATCAACGGCAATCCCGACAAAAATAGTTTGAGCTTTGAATTAGCTACTGCGTACAAAAAAGGAGCTGACGCCAGTGGTGCAGCTTGTACCTTAGTCCATTTAAGCGACCTGCAATTTGATTTGAACCTTAAATTTGGCTACCGTCAACGCA
>JAGNUZ010000061.1 GCA_017986765.1 Paludibacteraceae bacterium
GATTACGGGTAAAGATATTGCGTGTTTTGTACCCTCAATGCGTTATTTAGATTTTCCTATAGAAATAGAAGCTGATGTAAATGCGGCATCTAATAATATTGATTTAAAAAAATTTATTGTACGCTACGGCAAAGACATATACATAGATGCGGCTGTACAATTAGCGGGTATCAACAACATAAATGAGCTCTTTATTTATGCTAATTTCAATTCGATTTCGGCAAAAGTGCCAGCCCTAGAAAATGTAATTGCAGATATTACACGTAAGCCGTTTGTGTTGCCAAAAGAAGTAAGAAACCTGCGTCAAGTAGAATATACAGGTAATATTTCAGGATTTTTCACCAACTTGGTAGCCTATGGTAAACTTCGCACAGACATAGGTACGGTTTCTACCGATATTATGTTGGAGTTTGACACAGAAACCAAGGATTTAAGTTATAGTGGCAACTTACGCTCTCCTCAACTACAGTTAAAAAAAATGCTAGGCTCACAAGCAGGTTTTGGAAACGCTCAATTCCGCATTGATGTGAATGGAACCAGAACACATGATAATAAATATAGTGGCGTAATAAAAGGGAATGTACAATCTATTGATTTCAATAAATACACATACAAAAACATCCAAATGGATGGAAACTACACCAGTAGTGGGTTTGTTGGGAAAATAGAACTCAACGATGACAATGGGCGTGTAAAATTTGATGGAGACATTGATTTCTCGCGCAAAATTCCGTTGATGAGTTTCGATGCTCAGATAGAAAAACTGCGTCCTTTCAACTTACATTTAACAAAGGATAACCCAACATTAAGCGTCTCGTTGAACATTGCTTCATCCATACAAGGTTCTTCTATTGATAACATTATAGGCAATGTCCTTATCAACAATATTCAGTTGCAAAATGAGACAGACACGCTAAACATACAACAGCTAGATATTGTGTCGTCAATCCTTGGCAAGCAGCAAAACATTCGCATTTCCTCTGATATACTGGAAGCTTCCATTGATGGCACATTTACGTTATCAAGCATTGCGGATAATTTACTTTCTGTTATCCACACACAATTGCCCGACATAACGGTATTGAACAAGAAAAAAAGGCAATCAGGAAATAATTTCACCCTACAAGCCACCATTCAGCCAATAGAGAAATTATCCAACATTTTGGAATGGAAAGTAAGCACTGATGGTAATAGTGAGATACAAGCTTGGTTTAATGATTATGAAGAAACCTTCTCAGTTTCTTTGCAAAGTAAAAATATTAGAATCAATAAAACCGAGATGTATGCTGCTAATATAAAAATAGAAAACCCAAATAAAAAAATACAAGCAGATGCACAGATAGAACTCAAATTACCCAAAGACAGTTTAACAATTAAGCTATCGAGTACCACCTGGCAAAAAAACACAGATTTAACCCTTCACTTTGAAAACCACTACGGGAAAGAACTAAGTGGAACACTCCAAAGTCAAGTATCTGTGCATAAAAACGAGCAAAATGAGGTAGAAACGGCTATACAAATAGCTCCTTCAGAACTGATGGTGAATGATTCTGTATGGTATATTACGCCCAGTTCGATGCTATACACAAAAGACAGATTGGCTATTGATAATTTTTCATTGCAACAAAGAGATAAATTTATACGCATAGACGGCGTAGCCTCGAAAAATATAGGTGATATTATACGTGTTGATATTAACCAATTTAACCTAGAATATTTGAGTGAACTTGTTAGATTAAAAGGCATTCAGCTTTCTGGTATTGCCACAGGATTTGTAAGTATAGAAGAGCTTTTCAACAGGCCTATTTTAAATGCTGACATGGACGCTACGGATTTTGGATTAAACGGAGCTCCATTTGGTCATGTAAAAGCATTAGGCAGTTATAATTACGAAAAAGAGCAGATTGATATTAACGGAATAATTACCAACAAAAAAGGCTTAAAATCTGAGGTTAATGGATATATTTCGCCTGTAAGAAATGAGATGCTTTTGCGTGCCGAAATGAAAGAAATTGATTTGGGATTCCTAGACCCATATTTATCTTCTTTTGCTAAAGAAATTGAGGGAGAAGCTACTGGTGAAATTTTTATTGGTGGTGATATGCGTGCCATTGAGGTATGGGGAAAGGCATTTGTAAACAAAGCAAAATTGAATATTGATTTTTTAAAAACAGATGTATATTTCTCAGACTATGTTACGCTGACCAAAAATTCCATTGTATTATCAGATATCAACATTACGGACAAAAAAGGCAACAAAGGGAAAGTAAATGGAAAAATTACACATAAATCTTTTTCTGAATTTGCGTTTAACATCAATTTCTTGCTCAATAATATGCTGGTATATAACACCACCGAAATTGACAACCCTGACTTCTATGGTACCGTATATGCTACGGGGGTGGCAAACATTTACGGTGATGTAGATTTAATTTCGATAGACGTAGTGGGTAAAACAGAACAAAACACCGTATTTTATATCCCACTCAACACAAGCTCAAGTGCATTAGAAGGCAATTTTGTTACTTTTGTAAATAGAAAACAATTAGCCGCCACTCCACGCAAAAATAGACGTAAACAGCAAACAGAAAGCACAGAATCAAAACTAAAAATATCGGTACAAATAGAGGCTACGCCCGATGCAGAAGTCATTCTAATTTTAGATGACAGAACACGCGAATACATTCAAGGAACAGGTAATGGAAATATACGCTTGAATCTCGAACCAAACGAGAATCTAAAAATGTATGGCAATTACACCTTGAGTCAAGGTAAATACTTTTTTGTAATGCAAAATGCTATCTATAAAACTTTTGAGATCAGAGATGGAAGCACTATTGCTTGGGACGGAAACCCATACAATGCGGGCATTGATATAATGGCTACCTATCAAGTATCAGCTTCGCTGATAGATTTGCTAGACCAGAGCATGCTACAAGATGTAAAAAGACTCACCGTACCTGTACTATGTAAGGCTCATTTAACGGGAGAACTGCAACGACCCTCCATAAAATTAGATTTGGAATTGCCCACAGCCGACGATGAACTAAAACGCAGGGTGCAAAACATTGTCAATTCGGACGAAATGATGAACAACCAGATGGTGTTCCTATTGATGCTGGGTCGTTTTTATAATCCTCAATTAAGCAATAACTCACAAACAAATACAGCGGGCATGGCTACCATGATTGCTTCTGCTACCCTATCCAGTCAGTTAAATTATTGGTTATCTCATATTAGTAATGATGTAAATTTAGGCGTAAATTACCGTCAAAATGAAGGAATTGACTTTTCTAGTAGAGAAATAGAAGTGGCTCTAACGACTAATTTGTTAGACGATCGCCTTGTTATTAATAGCAATATAGGATATAAAGAAGATGCTTTTACTGAAAATAATTTTATTGGCGATTTTGATGTTGAATATAAAATAAATCGTTCGGGACGCTTGCGTTTGAAAGCTTACTCCCATTCGAATGATAAATATTACATCCGCAATGCCCTCACCACACAAGGCGTCGGCATACTTTACCGCGAAGATTTTAATTCGGGTAAAAATCTATGGGAATACTACCGAAACGTTTTTAAGAAAAAGGAAGAACAAGCAGAAACTACTGAAACAACAAAAGAATAAACGATGACCACACAACTTATTGGCGGAAATCCACAACTAATAGTCCCTCGCATCATTATGGGTTGCATGCGTATAAACTCCTTGTCAGAAAATGAATTGAATGAATTAATAAGTACTGCTATTGACAATGGCGTAAACTATTTTGACCATGCAGATATCTATGCAGATGGCTATTGCGAAGAATTGTTTGGGCGAAGTTTTCATGGCAAACGAGAAGATATTCTCATTCAAACAAAATGCGGTATTAAATCGGGGATGTTTGACTTTTCTAAAGAACATATTATCCAATCGGTAGAAGCAAGTTTAGCTCGACTAAAAACTGACTACATTGATATATTATTGTTACACAGACCAGATGCGTTGATGGAGCCTGCAGAAATAGCAGCGGCATTTGACGTGTTACACGCACAAGGCAAGGTGCGACATTTTGGCGTAAGCAACCAACACCCGAACCAAATTGCCTTATTGCAAAAGCATATACCACACAAATTACACATCAACCAACTGCAATTCAGCATCATGCACAGCGGATTGGTAGATGTGGGTTTTAATGTGAACATGAATGCAGACAAAGCGGTGTGGAAAGATGGTGGTGCATTGGAATATTGCCGTTTGCACGACATAACAATTCAGGCTTGGTCGCCCTTTACGTACGGATTCTTTGAAGGCAGTTTTATTGATAACGACCAATTTTGGGAACTAAATCAAACTCTGCAAGACATTGGCAACAAATACAGCGTATCTAAAACGGCCATTGCTACCGCATGGATACTTAGGCATCCAGCAAACATGCAAGTAGTGAGTGGTACTACCAAACCGTATCGTTTACAAGAAGTAGCTTCAGGTGCTTCTGTGAATTTATCGAGAGAAGAATGGTATCGCATCTATCTTGCGGCAGGCAATCGTTTGCCTTAATACCTATCACCCCATATACTACGCAACCATTCGGAGAGTTTCTTTTCTGTATCGTTGGGTTGACTTTCCCAAAAGGCGGTATTTTGCATTTCTTTTGGCAAATAATCTTGCTTGGCAAAGTTATGAGGGTAATCGTGCGGATACAGATAGTTCTTTCCATAATCCAAGTTTTTCATTAAGGAGGTTGGTGCATTACGCAGGTGCAACGGAACAGAGATATTTCCTGTTTTTCGGACTGTATCCAAGGCTTTATCTATTGCCAAATAAGCAGAATTGCTTTTCTTGCTACTTGCCAAATAAATAGTTGTTTCGGCTAAAATAATCCGAGATTCTGGAAAACCAATTTTATGCACCGCATCAAAACACGCATTTGCCAAGAGCAAAGCATTGGGATTGGCTAGGCCAATATCTTCGGTAGCCGAAATAATGAGTCTGCGGGCAATAAATTTCGCCTCTTCGCCACCAGCTATCATGCGAGCAAGCCAATAAATAGCGGCATCTGGGTCGCTTCCACGAATGGATTTGATAAAAGCAGAAATAACATCATAGTGCATTTCGCCACCCTTATCATATACGGAGGTATTTTCTTGCAAAGTGTCTATTACCAATTTATTCGAAATCACAATATCGGCATTCTCCTCTGTGCCTATCAATAATTCGATGATATTAAGCAGTTTACGTGCATCGCCACCCGAAAAACGAAACAAAGCCTGCGTTTCTTCTAAAACTATGTTTTTTTCTTTGCAAACCGTATCTTCAGCGAAAACTCGCAGCAAAAGAGCCATCAAGTCTGCCTCATTCAAATAATTAAGCACATATACCTGACAGCGAGACAATAAGGGCGTAATGACTTCAAAAGACGGATTTTCAGTAGTAGCACCAATGAGCATTACCGTACCATTTTCGACAGCAGCAAGCAAAGAATCTTGTTGCGATTTACTAAAACGGTGAATTTCGTCAATAAATAAAATAGGACTAGGTGTATTGAAAAACTGCGATTTTTTGGCTTTCTCTATTACCTCACGTATATCTTTCACACTCGAATTAACAGCACTTAGGGCATAAAACCCCCTATTCATTTGTGTGGCAATAATGCGAGCCAAAGTGGTTTTCCCGACCCCTGGAGGTCCCCATAAAATAAACGAACTAATATTGCCCGTTTCTATCATTTTGCGTAGCACAGCACCTTCACCAACCAAATGTTGTTGTCCACTATACTCGTCCAAATTATGCGGACGCATACGTTCTGCCAAAGGTGGTATCATAGCTTTTTATTAGAGTAATGGGACAAAGGTACATCAATTTTCAGTATGCCAAAACAAAAAGAAACAAAATGATAGCAATCTCACCAAGGGGCAATTTTAAGACACAGAAGATAAAAAAAGTAAAAAAGAGAAGTATGCTGTATATTTTTTGTATTTTTACAACTTGAACAAACGGCACGCCAATGAACGACTCAAAAACAGCTTTTTTAGAAGCCTATAAACATTTACGAAAAGCGGTTCTTCCTTTTGCAAAAAAAACCGATTTTGAACAACTAAAACAGTTGTATGTCAAATTTTATCCTAGCATGAACGACCGAGATTATCGTCTGATGATCAAGAATTTTCATGTGGCGGCTATCTCTGTGCAGGAAATTGGATTAGGACATTCGGCTGTGGTTGCTATACTTTTGTTCCGCTTGGTTCTGGAAGAAAAAATGACGATTCAAGAAGTTGAAAAATCATTCAACAAAGATATTTTTGTGATGATTAAAGGACTTATTCAAGTCAATGATTTATACAAAAAAACGACTTCCATTGAAACGGAAAATTTCCGACGCCTATTGCTTACTTTTGCCGAAGACATTCGGGTGATTTTCATCAAATTGGCAAGTCGATTGTATGTAATGCGGGAATTAAAATCCTACTCCGTTGAATTGCAAGACGAAATAGCACGCGAAACTTCTTTTTTGTATGCACCAATGGCTCATCGCTTGGGTTTGTATTCGATTAAAACGGAACTCGAAGATTTATCGCTAAAATACACGCAAGCAGACACATACAGAGAAATTGCGGAGAAACTAAACGAAACAAAACGTTCACGCGAAGAATATATTGAGCAATTTATTGCCCCTTTGAAACAAAAAATTGGCGATGTAGGATTTGATTTTGAAATAAAAGGCAGAACAAAATCCATTTACAGCATCTGGAATAAAATAAAAAAGCAGAACACTCCTTTTGAAAATATTTACGATTTATTTGCTATTCGCATTATACTAAACAGCGAGTTGCCGAAAGAAAAAGCAGAATGCTGGCAAGTATATTCCATTGTGGCAGATATGTACCAACCCAACCCGAAACGCTTGCGTGATTGGCTATCCATACCAAAAACCAATGGATACGAATCTTTGCACACCACCGTAATGGGACCGCAGGGTAAATGGGTAGAAGTGCAAATTCGCACCAAACGCATGGACGAAATTGCCGAAAAAGGACTCGCTGCCCATTGGAAATACAAGGGCATAAAGAGCGAAACAGGTATGGACGAATGGCTGAAAAACATTCGCGAGATTTTAGAAAATCCAGAGCTCAATGCCATTAACTTTATGGATGAGTTTAAGCTCAATTTGTACGACAAAGAAGTATTTGTATTTACTCCTACGGGCGATTTACAAAAACTACCAAAAGGTGCTACTCTACTTGATTTTGCCTTTCATATCCATACGGAATTAGGTTCAAAATGCGTAGGGGGAAAGGCTAATGGCAAAAATGTAACGCTGAAATATGTGCTCAATAATGGCGATCAGATTGATGTACAAACGTCCAGTGCTCAAAAACCGAAATTAAGTTGGCTACAATCTGTAACAACCTCTAGAGCCAAAACAAAAATACGCCAAGCCGTTAAAGATGAAGAATATAAAGATGCCCAAATGGGTAGAGAAATTCTGCAAAGGCGGTTTAAAAACTGGAAAATAGAACCCGATGAATCAAAAATCGGTCGTTTAGCAAAGAAAAAAGGCTTTAAAACGGTAAGTGATTTTTACCAAGAATTAGCCCAAGAAAAGCTTGATATATTGGCATTGCGGGAGCTGTATCTTGAATTGGATAAAAAAGACAACGCTGATCCACAGCACGATTACCGCAGTGCGGAAAATTTTGTGCAGGAAAATTCCTTGCAAGAAATTACTAAAAAAGAAGACGTACTCATTATTGACCAAAACTTGCGGGGCATTGAATACTCACTTGCTAAATGTTGCAACCCAATTTTTGGTGATGAGGTGTTTGGTTTTATTACTACCAGTGGCGGATTTAAAATACACAAGAAAAGCTGTCCGAATGCACCGCAAATGATTTCGCGTTTTGCTTACCGCATTATTCCCGCACGTTGGTCGGGCAAATCGGCAGGAGCACAATACGCCATTTCATTGGCTGTAGTG
>JAGNUZ010000008.1 GCA_017986765.1 Paludibacteraceae bacterium
TAAATAAAATGGACCGTTCTGGTGCTGCTTTTTTTGACGTGATTCGTCAAATAAAAGAGGTGTTGGGAGCTAAACCAAGTCCTATCCAAATCCCTATTGGAGCAGAAGAGAAATTTAAGGGCGTAGTTGACTTAGTAACCATGAAAGCCTTAGTTTGGCATGAGGAAGCTATGGGCGCTCAATACGAAACTGAAGAGATTCCTGCTGATTTATTAGCCGAAGCTTCTGAGTGGAGAGAAAAAATGCTCGAAACGATAGCTGAATATGATGATGTATTAATGGAGAAATTTTTTGACGATCCAAGTACAATCACTGAAGATGAAATAAGAGTGGCAATCCGTAAGGCTACTCTTAGTATGGAAATCAATCCAATGATTTGTGGTTCTTCTTTTAAAAATAAAGGTGTACAAACAATGCTTGATGCTGTTTGTGCTTACTTACCAAGTCCTTTAGATACCCCCGAAACTGTTGGTCATGATGTTGATAATCCTGAAAAATTAATCGTTAGACATCCAGATCCCAAAGAACCATTATGTGCTTTAGCATTTAAAATCGCAACTGACCCTTATATTGGCCGCTTGTGCTTTTTCCGTGTTTATTCAGGAAAATTAGATGCAGGTTCGTATGTATATAATACTCGCTCTGGAAAAAAAGAACGTATTTCTCGTATCTTCCAAATGCACTCTAACAAACAAAATCCAGTAGAACGTATTTCAGCAGGAGATATAGGTGCAGGGGTAGGGTTTAAAGATATTCGTACTGGCGATACTTTGTGCGACGAAGCACATCAAATAACACTAGAGTCGATGGACTTTCCAGTTCCTGTAATCGGAATTGCGATTGAACCAAAAACTCAAAAAGATATGGATAAACTAGGTAATGGTTTGTCTAAATTATCTGAAGAAGATCCGACCTTTACTGTTAAAACAGACGAACAATCAGGACAAACTATTATTAGTGGTATGGGAGAGCTTCACCTTGAGATTATCGTTGACCGCTTGAAACGTGAGTTTAAAGTAGAATGTAACCAAGGAAGACCTCAAGTTTCTTACAAGGAAGCAATTACCAATACAGTAGAACTTAGAGAGGTGTACAAAAAACAATCTGGTGGACGTGGTAAATTTGCGGACATGATATTGAAAGTAGGTCCTGCTGATGCTGATTTTGATGGTAACTTGCAATTTGTTGATGAAGTGAAAGGTGGTAATATCCCAAAAGAATTCATCCCATCTATACAAAAAGGATTCAAAGCAGCCATGCGTAATGGTGTATTAGCAGGTTATCCTGTTGATAGATTGAAAGTAGTTGTAGTGGATGGTTCGTATCACCCTGTTGACTCAGATCAATTGTCTTTTGAAATTTGTGCTCAAATTGCATTTAAAACTGCTTGTGCGAAAGCAAAACCAGTTTTACTTGAACCTATCATGAAAATGGAAGTTATTACTCCAGAAGAAAGCATGGGTGATGTAATTGGAGACTTAAACAAACGTAGAGGACAAGTAGAAGGAATGGATACAACCCGTGCAGGTGCTCGTATTGTAAAAGCAAAAGTGCCTTTGTCTGAAACATTTGGATACGTTACGTCTTTACGTACCATTTCATCAGGTAGAGCTACATCTTCTATGGAATTTTCTCACTTTGCAGAAGTGTCAACATCTATCGCGAAAGAGGTAGTTGCTGAAGCAAAAGGTAAAGTAGAATTGTTGTAATACATTCTCTCAGGTATTGATTAGTAAATGATTCTTAGTCAATACCAAAACTATAATTATCAAATAAATTAATAAAATGACGAATCAGAAAATTAGAATCAAACTAAAATCTTACGATTACAGTTTAGTTGACAAATCAGCTGAAAAAATCGTAAAGACCGTGAAAGCAACTGGTGCCATCGTAAGTGGTCCAATTCCATTGCCAACACACAAACGTATTTTCACAGTGAACCGTGCTACTTTTGTAAACAAAAAATCAAGAGAGCAATTTCAATTGTGTTCATACAAAAGACTAATTGACATTTATAGCTCTACATCTAAAACAGTAGATGCTTTAATGAAATTAGAATTACCAAGTGGAGTAGAAGTAGAAATCAAAGTTTGATCAATTTACTGAATCAAACAAAATAGTAATTAATAAATTTAATTGAAATGCCAGGATTAATAGGAAAAAAAATCGGAATGACTTCCGTTTTCAGCGCCGATGGAAAGAATGTTCCATGCACTGTTATTGAAGCTGGTCCTTGTGTTGTTACGCAAATTAAAACGCTTGAAAAAGATGGCTATGAGGCTGTTCAAGTAGGTTTTTCAGAAAAAAAAGAAAAAGCTACGAACAAACCAGAAATGGGACATTTTAAGAAAGCGAATGTAGCACCACAAAGACACTTGGTTGAGTTCAAGGGACTTGGAACTGACGTTAAGGCAGGTGACATTTTTACAGTGGATATGTTCAACGACACTGTATGGGCTGACATCATGGGAACGTCTAAAGGGAAAGGTTTCCAAGGAGTAGTAAAACGCCATGGATTTGGCGGTGTAGGTCAAGCAACGCACGGACAACACAATCGTTTAAGAGCACCCGGATCTATTGGGGCTTGTTCTTATCCAGCGAAAGTGTTCAAGGGTATGAGAATGGCCGGACGTATGGGTGGTAACCGTGTAACGGTTCAAAACCTAGAAATATTAAAAGTGATTCCTGAAAACAATCTTATCTTAGTGAAAGGATCAGTTCCAGGAGCAAAAGGTTCAATCGTAATTGTAAATAAATAATGGAACTAAGTATTTATAATATAGACGGTCAAGATACCGGAAGAGTAATTTCGTTAGATGATACAATCTTCGGAATTGAGCCAAATGATCATGCCATTTATTTGGATGTAAAACAACATATGGCCAACAAACGCCAAGGAACACACAAAGCCAAAGGCAGAAGTGAAGTTACTGGTAGTAGACGCAAATTAGGTCGCCAAAAAGGAGGTGGGGGAGCTCGCCCAGGTGATATTAAATCTCCTATCCGAGTAGGTGGAGGTCGTGTTTTCGGTCCAGTGCCAAGAGACTACAGTTTCAAAATTAACAAAAAAGTGAAACAATTAGCGCGTAAATCAGCTTTAGCATATAAAGTGAAGAATAATCAACTAATCGTATTAGAAGACTTCTCATTTGATACTGCAAAAACAAAAGCATATATCGCTCTAACAAAAAATTTGAAAGTTAATGAGAAAAAAACACTTTTAGTTTTACCAGAACCAAATAAAAGTGTATATTTGTCGGCTCGTAATCTAGAAAAATCAAAAGTGATAATTCTTTCAGAATTAAACACTTATAAGATTCTAGATGCTCAGTATTTAATGCTAACTGAGAAATCAGTAGCAAATCTTGTTCAAAACTTTAACGCATAGGAGATAAGTGTATGGAAATTATTATTAAACCCATCGTAACAGAAAAAGCTACAAAGCTTACTGAAAAACTTAATCGTTATGCTTTTAAGGTGAATAGAGCTGCTAATAAAATACAAATTAGCCAAGCGATTGAGAAAAATTATAATGTAACTGTAGAAGCAGTTAACACCATGAATTATACAGGGAAAGCAAAATCTCGTTTTACAAAAAGTGGTGTTATTACTGGAAAAACGTCCGACTTCAAAAAAGCCGTTGTAACGTTAAAAGAAGGTGATACAATAGATTATTATAGCAACATTTAATAAAAGAAAATGGCTGTACGTAAATTAAACCCCATCACACCGGGGCAGAGACATAAAGTTATTGGAACGTTTGACACAATTACTGCAAGTGTTCCAGAGAAATCTCTTGTGTTTGGTACCAGTAAATCTGGTGGTCGAAACAATCAAGGTAAAATGACCATGCGCTACTTAGGTGGCGGAAGCAAGAGAAAATATAGAGTAATTGATTATAAAAGAGATAAAGACGGTATCCCAGCTGTAGTTAAAACAATAGAATATGACCCGAATCGTTCGGCTCGTATTGCATTATTGTTTTATGCCGATGGAGAAAAACGGTATATTATTGCGCCTAATGGACTCGAAGTAGAACAAACATTATTGTCAGGAGCAACTGCAGCACCAGAAATTGGGAATGCATTGCCATTGCAAAACATTCCTCTTGGAACAATCGTTCATAATATTGAACTAAATCCAGGACAAGGAGCAGCAATGGTTCGCTCAGCAGGAACGTTTGCTCAATTAACTTCTAGAGATGGAAAATACGCAATTGTAAAATTGCCTTCAGGCGAAACTCGAATGATACTTTGTACTTGCAAAGCAACCATTGGAGCTGTTGGTAATTCAGATCACGCCTTGGAACGATCTGGTAAAGCTGGACGCTCAAGATGGTTGGGGCGTCGTCCTAGAGTTCGTGGGGTTGTTATGAATCCAGTCGATCACCCAATGGGTGGCGGTGAAGGACGCTCTTCAGGAGGTCATCCAAGATCACGTAAAGGTTTGTTAGCTAAAGGGTATAAGACACGTGCTCCTAAAAAAGCTTCAAGTAAATATATCATCGAGAGAAAGAAAAAGTAAATTGATTAATTTAAGAGAAGTATAATAACATGAGTCGTTCATTAAAAAAAGGTCCATTTATCAATGTGAAACTTGATAAAAAAGTGACTGCCTTAAACGAGGCTAACAAAAAGAATGTGGTTAAAACCTGGTCTAGATCATCAATGATCTCTCCAGATTTTATTGGTCATACAATTGCTGTTCATAACGGAAATAAATTTATCCCTGTCTATGTAACAGAAAACATGGTAGGACATAAATTAGGTGAGTTTTCACCTACTCGTAATTTCAGAGGACACGGTGGAACCAAGAAGAGATAACCGTTGAATATTCATTAGGAAATAAAAAATAATATAAAAATGGGTGCTAGAAAAAAAATATCAGCTGAAGGGAATAAAGAAGCCTTAAAGACTCTTTATTTTGCGAAGCTAAATAATGTGCCTACGTCTCCCCGCAAAATGCGATTAGTTGCAGATATGATTAGGGGCGTAGAAGTACATAAAGCGCTTGCTCTGTTAAAATTTTCAACCAAAGAAGCTGCTGGTAGAGTAGAAAAACTACTTCGTTCGGCTGTATCAAATTGGGAACAAAAAACAGAACAAAAGGCAGAAGATGCTAACTTAGTAGTTAGCCGCATACATGTGGATTCAGGCAGAATGTTAAAAAGACTTCGTCCAGCTCCACAAGGTAGAGGGTATAGAATTCGTAAACGTTCGAATCATGTAACTTTATTTGTAGATACTGTGAATACTAACGATACAAAAAATTAATAGTAGATGGGACAAAAAATAAATCCAATAAGTAATCGTTTAGGAATCATCAAAGGTTGGGATTCTAATTGGTACGGTGGAAACAATTATGCTGATACGCTTCTTGAGGACTTCAAATTAAGGAAATACCTCGATGCACGTTTATCTAAAGCAAGTGTTTCTCGTATCATTATCGAACGTACATTGAAACTCATCACTATTACAGTGTGTACAGCTCGTCCTGGTATTATTATCGGAAAAGGCGGACAAGAAGTAGATAAACTGAAAGAAGAACTCAAAAAAATTACAGATAAAGATGTTCAAATCAATATCTTCGAAATCAAAAAACCAGAAATTGATGCTGTTATTGTTGCAAATAACGTAGCTCGTCAGATTGAAGGTAAGATAGCTTACAGACGTGCAACGAAAATGGCAATTGCCTCTACAATGCGTGCTGGTGCAGAAGGTATTAAAATAATGGTTTCTGGTCGTTTGAATGGCGCAGAAATGGCACGCTCTGAGATGTACAAAGAAGGAAGAACTCCTTTACACACATTTAGAGCAGATATTGATTATGCACATGCTGAAGCTTTAACGAAAGTAGGTATCATCGGAGTTAAAGTTTGGATCTGTCGTGGTGAGATATATGGTAAGAAAGACCTTACACCACAGTTTGCCACTCAAAAAGAAGGATCACGTCCACAGTTTGGAAATTCCAACCGTGCCGAAAATCCTGGCAAAGGTTTTAAAAAGAGAAAAAAATAATCTGTTAACGAATCTTACATAAGGAAACATGTTACAACCTAAAAAAACAAAGTTCAGAAGACAGCAAAAAGGCCGTATGAAGGGTAATGCCCAACGTGGCAACCAGCTGGCATTCGGTTCTTTCGGAATAAAATCCTTGGAATCCAAATGGATTACAGGAAGACAAATAGAAGCTGCTCGTATTGCAGTTACGCGTTATATGCAGAGACAAGGTCAAATTTGGATACGTATATTTCCAGATAAACCAATCACGAAGAAACCTGCAGAGGTGCGTATGGGTAAAGGTAAAGGTGCGCCAGAAGGCTTTGTAGCTCCAATTACTCCAGGTCGTATTATCTTTGAAGTGGAAGGTGTACCTTTCGACATTGCTAAAGAAGCATTACGTTTAGCGGCACAAAAATTGCCAGTAACAACGAAATTTGTTACTAGACGTGATTATGATTATGAATCTCCTAACGCATAACGTGATATGAAAATAGCAGAAGTAAAGGAATTATCCGACAAAGAGATTATCGAAAGAATAGAGGGTGAAAAAGA
This sequence comes from Paludibacteraceae bacterium, assembly GCA_017986765.1. Classification (GTDB taxonomy): domain Bacteria; phylum Bacteroidota; class Bacteroidia; order Bacteroidales; family Paludibacteraceae; genus JAAYPI01. The sequence continues at coordinate 6,555 of JAGNUZ010000008.1, forward strand.
AAAGTTGTCTCAATTAAAATTGAATCACGCTATTTCTCCTTTAGATAATCCAAACCAAATCAAAGAAGTCCGCAAAACGATTGCCCGTCTCAATACAGAAGTGAGCGCAAGAGAAGCGAAACAAAATTAAACTTGACCCGATATGAGAAATTTAAGAAAAGAAAGACAGGGCGTGGTTTTCAGCAATAAAATGGATAAAACCATCACTGTTGCTATCAAGTGGAAAGAAAAGCATCCTATTTACGGGAAATTCGTAAATAAAACCAAAAAATACCATGCTCATGATGAAAAGAATGAGTGTTCAATTGGTGATACAGTAAAAATTATGGAAACTCGTCCTTTAAGCAAGCTTAAAAGATGGAGATTAATTGAAATAATCCAAAGAGCAAAATAAGATGATACAACAAGAAAGTAGACTAAATGTCGCAGACAATAGTGGAGCAAAGGAAGTTCTTTGTATCCGTGTATTAGGAGGAACAGGCAAAAGATATGCCACCCTTGGAGATGTTATTGTTGTATCTGTAAAAGCCGTTATTCCATCAAGTGATGTGAAAAAAGGAGCAGTTTCAAAAGCAATAATCGTTCGTACTAAAAAAGAAATACGTAGACAAGATGGCTCGTATATACGCTTTGATGATAACGCTTGTGTGTTGTTAAATACTGCTGGAGAAATGCGTGGAAGTCGCGTATTTGGACCAGTGGCCAGAGAATTACGTGTAGCCAACATGAAAATAGTATCACTTGCACCGGAAGTTCTTTAATACTTAGAAACATATACAAAATGAGTAAATTACACATAAAAAAAGGAGATACCGTTTACGTAAATGCTGGCGATGACAAAGGAACAGTCGCTCGTGTGCTTGAAGTCTTAGTAAAAGAACAAAGAGCTATCGTAGAAGGTGTGAATTTAGTGTCAAAACACACTAAACCAAATGCGAAAAGTCCACAAGGTGGAATTGTTAAAAAAGAAGCGTCTATCCAGATATCAAACTTAAACCCTGTTGTTAAAGGTGATAAGCCTACACGAGTAGGGCGCAAAGAAGTTGATGGAAAATTGGTACGTTACGCGAAAAAAACTGGGGAGGAAATTAAATAATGAGCAATAAAGCAAGCCTTAAAAAAGATTATACGGAGCGTATTGCTCCCGCTTTAATGAAAGAATTTGGATATAAATCTGTAATGGAAGTGCCAATTCTCGAAAAAATTGTCCTAAACCAAGGATTAGGTATCGCAGTAGCCGATAAGAAAATTATCGAAATAGCCATCAATGAAATGACAGCTATTGCAGGTCAAAAAGCTGTAGCAACATACTCTAAGAAAGATATTTCTAACTTTAAGTTGAGAAAGAAAATGCCAATTGGTGTAAGAGTTACATTGAGAAGAGAACAAATGTATGAGTTTTTAGAAAGACTTGTACGTGTAGCTTTACCACGTATTCGTGACTTTAGAGGCATTGATAGCAAATTAGATGGTAGAGGAAATTATACTTTTGGAATTCAAGAGCAAATCATTTTTCCTGAAATAAATATTGAACAAATCAATAAAATATTGGGAATGAATATTACCTTTGTGACTTCTGCAAAAACAGACGAAGAAGGCTTTGCTTTATTGAAAGAATTCGGATTACCCTTTAAAAAATAATAGGCAAAATATACTATAAACAATGGCAAAAGAATCAATGAAAGCTCGTGAGGTAAAAAGAGCGAAAATGGTAGCTAAATATGCAGAAAAAAGAGCCAAATTCAAAACTGAAGGCAACTATGACGCATTACAAAGCATACCTAAAAATGCATCGCCAGTAAGACTACATAATCGTTGTAATATTACAGGTAGACCTAAAGGGTTTATGAGACAGTTTGGTCTTTCTCGTATTCAATTTAGAGAAATGGCTTCTAAAGGATTAATACCAGGAGTACGCAAAGCGAGCTGGTAATACAAAAAAAAATATATTTCAATTTTTTAAATATTGTCCGGGGGTGCCGGATTAATTTAACTTAAACAAAAATGACAGATCCAATCGCAGACTATTTGACACGATTAAGGAATGCTATTAAAGCTGGCCACAAAGTAGTGGAAATTCCCGCGTCAAATCTAAAAAAAGAACTTACCAAGATTTTACTTGACAAAGGGTATATCTTGAATTTTAAATTTGATGAAGCAGGACATCAAGGTACAATTAAAATTGCCTTGAAATACGATCCTATTCACAAAGTTAATGCTATTAAAAAGCTAACAAGAATTTCTACTCCTGGTTTACGTAAGTATGTAGGACATACTGAATTACCAAGAGTATTAAATGGTTTAGGCATCGCAATTATTTCTACCTCTCAAGGTGTTATGACAGACAAAGAAGCTCGTGAGTTGAAAGTTGGTGGAGAAGTGTTATGTTATGTGTATTAATATTAATTTGAGGAGGATTAACAATGTCTAGAATAGGAAGATTACCAATAACATTACCCACAGGAGTGTCCGTTACTTTTGACAAGAATGTCATAGTAGTAAAAGGAACGAAAGGGGAACTACAACAAGCAATTCATCCAAATATTTCAGTTGAGATTGAAAACGGAATTATTACTGTTACTCGACCAAACGATGAAAAAGAAAATAGAGCTATGCATGGTTTATACCGTTCATTAATTAACAATATGGTGATTGGCGTATCTGAGGGATACAAAAAAACCTTAGAGTTAGTTGGTGTTGGATATCGTGTCTCTAATAACGGTCAAATTCTTGAGTTTTCTTTAGGATATACACACAATATCTTTTTAAAAGTACCCGCAGAGATTAAGGTAGAAACAAAAAGTGAAAGAAATCAAAATCCTATCGTAATATTAGAGTCTTGTGATAAACAATTGATAGGTCAAGTGTGTGCTAAAGTACGTTCATTCCGCAAACCAGAGCCTTACAAAGGAAAAGGCATTAAATTTGCTGGAGAACAAATTCGTAGAAAAGCTGGTAAATCGGCTGGTGCTAAGTAATTATAAAAGAAAACAATCATGATAGAAAGAATAGCAAGAAGATTGAAAATAAAAGCTAGTGTAAGAGGGAAAATCTCTGGTACAGCTGCAAAACCACGCATGTCGGTATATAGAAGTAATTCGCAGATTTATGTGCAAATTGTTGATGATACTGCATTTGACGGATCTGGAAAAACAATAGCATCAGCGTCTTCTCTTGAATTAAAAGAGAAAATGACAAAAACTGAAATGTCTACAAAAGTAGGCGAAATAATTGCTAAAAAAGCAATAGAAGCTCAAGTTGAAACTGTTGTATTTGATAGAAATGGTTTTTTATATCACGGTAGAGTAAAAGAATTAGCTGAAGCTGCTCGTAAAGGGGGGCTTAAATTTTAAAGTTATGGCAGGAAAAAATAATATAGTAAAAACAACAAACGACATCGAATTAAAAGATAGGCTCGTAGCTATTAACCGTGTAACTAAAGTTACTAAAGGTGGTCGTGCATTTACATTCTCAGCTATAGTAGTTGTAGGAAACGAAGATGGTGTAGTAGGATGGGGATTAGGTAAAGCCAATGAGGTAACTACTGCTATTGCGAAAGGCGTAGAAGCTGCAAAAAAGAATTTAGTAAAAGTCCCTGTTTTGAAAGGAACGATTCCTCACGAACAATATGCTAAATTTGGTGGTGCACAAGTGTTTCTTAAACCAGCCTCTGCTGGTACTGGAGTTGTAGCCGGTGGTGCTATGCGTGCAGTATTAGAGAGTGTAGGAATTACAGATGTACTTGCTAAATCAAAAGGTTCATCAAACCCTCACAACTTAGTGAAAGCTACAATTGTAGCTTTGAATGAATTGAGAGATGCATATACTGTTGCTCAAAATAGAGGTATTACATTAGAAAAAGTATTTAAAGGCTAAAATCGACAAACACTATGGCAACTATAAAAATTAAGCAAGTTAGAAGTAGAATCAAATGTCCCAAAGTTCAAAAATTGACATTGGATGCATTAGGATTGAAAAAATTGAATAGAGTGGTAGAGCATGAAGCTACACCACAGATATTAGGAATGGTAAATAAAGTGAAGCACTTAGTGGTTGTAGAGGGTTAACCCTTTATCTGACGACATTAAAACGTATAGAACAATGAATTTAAGTAGTTTAAAACCCGCAGGAGGTTCTGTTAAAACCTGTAAAAGAATAGGACGTGGAACTGGTTCTGGTTTAGGTGGTACTTCCACTAGAGGTCACAAAGGGGCAAAGTCTCGCTCTGGATATTCGAAGAAAGTTGGATTTGAAGGTGGTCAAATGCCTATTCAACGTAGATTACCAAAATTTGGTTTTACGAATATAAATCGAGTTGAATATAGAGCCATTAATTTATCAACACTACAAACCTTAGCAGAAGATAAGAATTTATCTAAAATAGGGATAGAAGAGTTGTTAGCAGGTGGATTTATCGCTCGCAAACACAATGTAAAGATCTTAGGTAATGGCGTATTAAGCGCTAAAATTGAAGTTACTGCTCACGCTTTCTCACAATCAGCCATTGAGGCAATCGAAAAAGCAGGTGGTTCGGCAATAAAATTATAAGTACATGAGAAGGTTCATAGAAACAATACAAAATATTCTCAAAATAGAAGAATTAAAAACTAGATTACTAACAACATTTTTGTTGGTAGTAATCTATCGTTTCGGTTCTTATGTAGCACTTCCCGGAGTTGATGTAAATGCGTTATCAGCATTAGGTCAACAAACAGAAGGTGGATTGATGATGTTACTCGATATGTTTTCGGGTGGTGCATTTTCAAACGCATCTGTTTTTGCTTTAGGGATTATGCCTTACATATCTGCATCTATCGTTGTACAATTGTTAGGGATGGCTTTCCCTTATTTTCAAAAGTTACAAAGAGAAGGTGAAAGTGGAAGAAGAAAAATGAACCAAATTACCCGTTATTTAACAGTTATCATATTATTGGTACAAGGTCCAGCTTATTTGGCCAACTTAAAAATGCAAATGGGAAATGTGTTTCCTGAAGGTTGGTATTTTATAATATCTTCTGTTATTATTTTAGCAGCAGGGAGTATGTTTGTACTTTGGTTAGGTGAAAGAATAACTGAAAAAGGATTAGGAAATGGTATTTCATTTATTATTCTTATCGGTATTATCGCTAGATTTCCAGGGGCTATCATCGGAGAATTTACTTCTCGGTTAAATGATTCTTCAGGTGGTTTGATTATGTTCTTAGTTGAGATTGTATTCTTACTATTAGTGATTGCCGCGAGTATTTTATTGGTTCAAGGAACACGTAAGATACCTGTACAATATGCAAAAAGAGTAGTTGGAAATCAACAATATGGCGGAGCTCGTCAGTATATACCACTAAAAGTAAATGCAGCAGGTGTTATGCCAATTATTTTTGCACAAGCAATTATGTTTGTCCCCGCATCGTTGTCTGGGTTATTTGCGACGGATGGTCAAGTGAGTGCTTTTGCACAAGCATTTATGGATCATACGAGTTTCTGGTATAACTTAGTATTTGCTCTTATGATTATTGCATTTACGTATTTCTATACAGCTGTTACTATCAATCCTACTCAAATGGCAGAGGATATGAAACGTAATAATGGTTTTATTCCAGGGATTAAACCCGGAAAGAGAACATCAGAATACCTAGATGCTATTATGTCACGCATTACTTTTCCAGGCTCTTTATTTTTAGCTATTATTGCTATTTTACCCGCATTTGCTGGTATGTTAGGCATTAGCATGTCGTTTGCACAATTTTTTGGAGGGACATCCTTGTTGATTTTAGTCGGCGTTGTGTTGGATACCTTACAACAAATTGAAAGTCATTTATTAATGCGTCATTATGATGGATTAATGAAAGGTGGAAAAATTAAAGGACGAACAGGCTCTATAGCTGCGTATTAAAGAATTTTTAATTAGGTTGATGATATATCTTAAAACATACGATGAAATTGAACTCTTGCGGGAAAGTAATCTATTAGTAGGTAGAACGCTTGCAGAAGTTGCAAAAAGAATTAAAGTCGGAGTTACTACATTGGAATTAGATACTATTGCGGAAGATTTTATTCGCTCAAATGGTGCAGTTCCAGGATTTAAAGGATACAGTGGATTTCCGAATACTTTGTGTATGTCTGTGAATGAACAGGTTGTGCACGGAATCCCATCGTCTTATTCTCTTAAAGAAGGAGATATTATTTCAGTTGATTGTGGCGTGTTAAAGAATGGTTTCTATGGAGATTCTGCATATACATTTGCGGTAGGTGAGATAGACGAAAAAACAAAGCACTTGTTGCAAACAACCAAAGAATCCCTATATAAAGGCATAGCAGAGGCTGTTCACGGGAAAAGAATGGGTGATGTGTCGAATGCGATACAGATGCATTGTGAAAAAGAAGGATTTACTGTTGTAAGAGAAATGGTAGGTCATGGTATAGGTAGAAATTTGCATGAATCGCCTGAAGTACCGAATTTCGGAAAAAGAGGTCAGGGCATGTTGTTGAAAGAAGGCATGGTAATTGCGATTGAGCCTATGATTAATTTAGGTCGAAAAGAAATCGTGTTTAAAAAAGATGGTTGGACTACCGCTACCATTGACGGTTTACCTTCAGCACATTTCGAGCATACAATAGCTATAAAAAAGGGAAAAGCTGATATATTGTCATCTTTTGAGTATATTGAAGAACTAATTAAATAAGATACATATTTCATGGCAAAACAGGCTGCAATAGAGCAAGATGGTACAATTGTGGAAGCATTATCAAATGCAATGTTCCGTGTAGAATTGGAAAATGGGCATGAAATAACAGCTCATATCTCAGGGAAAATGCGCATGCATTACATTAAAATTTTACCAGGAGATAAAGTTCGTGTTGAAATGTCTCCGTATGATTTGTCGAAAGGAAGAATTTCTTTTAGGTATAAATAAAAATTAAATATAAAAAGAATGAAAGTTAGAGCATCTTTAAAAAAACGTACTCCTGATTGCAAAATCGTGAGAAGAAAAGGTCGTCTTTATGTGATTAACAAAAAGAATCCAAAGTACAAACAACGTCAAGGGTAATTAAAAAAAACAAATATAAAAGTTTATTATGGCGATAAGAATAGTCGGAGTAGATTTACCTCAAAATAAAAGAGGTGAAATAGGTTTAACCTATATCTACGGAATTGGTAGAAGCAGTGCTAATAAAATTTTGGTAGAAGCAGGTGTTGATAAAGACATCAAGGTGAAAGATTGGACAGATGACCAAGCATCACAAATCAGAGACATTATTGGTGCAACGTTTAAAGTAGAAGGTGATTTGCGTTCTGAAGTACAACTAAACATCAAACGTTTGATGGATATTGGTTGCTACAGAGGCATACGTCACCGTATTGGCTTACCACTAAGAGGTCAAAGTACTAAAAACAATGCACGTACACGCAAGGGTAAGAAAAAAACAGTTGCAAATAAGAAAAAAGCAACTAAATAATTAATCTGAAACAAGCTTTAATAATTAACAAGATATGGCAAAAAAAACAGCTACTACAAAAAAAAGAGTAGTAAAAGTAGATGCACTTGGACAGGCACACATTTCATCTTCGTTCAATAATGTTATTGTAACGTTGACAAATGCTGATGGTCAAGTTATTTCATGGTCTTCAGCAGGAAAAATGGGCTTTAGAGGTTCTAAAAAGAACACTCCATATGCTGCACAGATGGCAGCACAAGATTGTGCTAAAGTAGCATTTGATTTAGGATTACGCAAAGTGAAGGCTTTCGTTAAAGGTCCTGGAAACGGCAGAGAATCTGCTATCAGAACAATTCATGGAGCAGGTATAGAGGTAACAGAGATTGTAGATGTGACACCACTTCCACACAATGGTTGTCGTCCACCAAAAAAGAGAAGAGTATAATCATATAATAATGACTTCTTCATTTTGTTTTGTCAATATATTACATTTCAAACCTCTCTGTAATCGCGGCAACAAAATATAAATGTAAGAGTCTTCGTTAAATTTATAAAATAAATAAACAAATGGCTAGATACATAGGACCAAAATCAAAAATAGCACGTAAGTTCGGAGAACCTATTTTCGGACCAGATAAAGTATTGTCTAGGAGAAATTTTCCTCCTGGTCAACATGGTAATACAAGAAGAAGAAAAACATCTGAGTATGGTATTCAGTTGAAAGAAAAACAAAAAGCCAAATATACATATGGTGTATTAGAAAAACAATTTGCGAATGTATTTGCAAAGGCTAACCGCAGTAAAGGTGTTACAGGTGAGGTCCTTTTGCAATTGTTAGAATCACGTTTAGATAATGTAGCATTCCGTTTAGGACTTTCTCCTACACGTTCAGGTGCTCGTCAATTGGTAGGTCATAAACACATTACGGTTAATGGTAAAGTTGTAAACATTCCATCTTACACAGTGAAAGCTGGTGATGTAGTTGGTGTACGCGAAAAATCAAAATCATTAGAAGTAGTAGCAAATTCGTTGTCTGGTTTTAACCACGCTAAATACAGCTGGTTAGAGTGGAATGAAGCCTCATTATCAGGTAGCTTTTTGCATATACCAGAAAGGGTTGATATTCCAGAAAACATCAAAGAGCAACTAATTGTAGAACTATACTCAAAATAATATTATGCCTATATTAGCGTTTCAAAAACCAGAAAAGGTAATCATGTTAGAAGCTGATTCATTCCATGGGAAGTTTGAATTTAGACCGTTAGAGCCCGGTTTTGGCATTACTATTGGTAATGCTCTACGTCGGATTTTACTGTCTTCATTGGAAGGATTTGCTGTTACATCATTCAAAATAGATGGTGTAGAACATGAATTTTCTACTATACCAGGAGTGATAGATGATGTAACTAACATTATTCTTGCTCTTAAACAAGTGCGTTTTAAACAACTTGTTGAAGGTGTAGATAGTGAAAAAGTGATGATCAATGTCGAAAAGACAGATGTATTTAAAGCTGGAGATATAGGAAAATATCTTACTGGTTTCGAAGTGTTGAATCCAGAGTTAGTATTATGTACAATGGACTCGAAAAGTAGTTTTCATATCGAACTTTCCATCAACAAAGGAAGAGGATATGTTCCATCAGAAGAGAATAAACAACCGAACCAAGAGGTGGGTGTTATTCCGATAGATGCAATATACACTCCGATTGTGAATGTAAAATATGTGGTTGAGAATTTCCGTGTAGAACAAAAGACAGACTACGAGAAATTGATTTTTGATATTGATACAGATGGGTCTATCCACCCAAAAGATGCACTGAAAGAGGCTGCTAAAATTCTTATTCACCACTTTATGTTGTTTTCTGACGATAAAATTACGTTGGATATGACTGATAGTGACAGTGTAGAAGAATTTGATGAAGAAGCACTACACATGCGTCAGTTATTAAAAACAAAGCTTACTGACTTAGATTTGTCGGTTAGAGCTTTAAATTGTTTGAAAGCTGCTGATGTAGAAACATTAGCCGAATTGGTTTCTTTCAATCGTAATGACTTATTGAAATTTAGAAATTTTGGTAAAAAATCATTGCTTGAACTTGATGCTAAATTGGTGAGCTTAAATCTTTCATTTGGCATGGATATCTCGAAATATAAATTAGATAAAGAGTAAAAACGAAATGAGACATAATAAAAAATTCAATCATTTAGGTAGAAAAACTGCACATAGAGATGCCATGTTGTCTAATATGGCGATTTCTCTCATTAAACATAAACGTATTTCTACGACTGTGGCAAAAGCAAAAGCATTGCGTAAATTTGTAGAGCCAATCATTACAAAGTCAAAAGACGATACAACTCATTCAAGAAGAAATGTGTTTTCACAATTGCAAGACAAAAGTGCTATAACGATTTTGTTTACAGAAATCTCTCAAAAAGTAGGAGATAGACCTGGTGGTTATACTCGTATTTTGAAAACAGGTTTTCGTTTAGGAGATGCTGCATCAATGTGTATCATTGAATTAGTTGACTACAACGAGAATATGTTGAAAGACTCTTCTGCTAAAAAAGCGTCAAAAACACGTAGATCAGGCAAAAAAGCAAAATCTACTACAGGCGAAGTAGTGGAGGTAGCTCCAAAAGCAGCACCAAAGGTCGCTCCAGAATCTGTTAAAGAAACACCTGCAGAAGTAGCCGAATAATCTTCATAGGTAATAAAATTGGAAAGAAAGGAACGAGTATTGAGCTTGTTCCTTTTTTCATTTCAAAAAATACTGTATCTTTGTTCATGAAAAAAATAATATAAGTATGTACAAACGTATATTGCTAAAACTTAGTGGAGAATCCTTGATGGCGAATAAACCCTCGGGTATTGATGAAGTCCGTTTGCATGATTATGCTATTCAAATTCAAGAGATAGCCTCTCTTGGAGTAGAAGTGTCGATTGTGATTGGAGGCGGAAATATATTTAGAGGCATGAGTGGAGTTGCTAAAGGCTACGACCGTGTTAAGGGTGATCAAATGGGTATGTTGGCTACTGTTATCAATAGTTTGGCATTGGCATCTGCATTGGAGTCTATTGGGGTAAAAGCCCATGTGTTGACTGCTATCAGAATGGAGCCAATAGGTGAATTGTATAGTAAACAGAAAGCATTGGATTATTTGAGTAAGGGTGATGTTGTGATTGTATCAGCTGGAACGGGTAATCCGTTTTTTACCACAGATACAGCTTCTGCTTTGAGAGCCATTGAGCTAGAGGCTGACATTATGTTAAAAGGAACCCGTGTTGATGGTGTTTATACAGCAGATCCTGAAAAGGATAAGGATGCCGTAAAGTTTACTGAAATTACGTATGATGAAATCTATAACAAGAATTTAAAAGTAATGGATTTGACTGCGACCACTATGTGTAAAGAGAATAATATGCCTATCTATGTGTTTGATATGGATACTGTTGGTAACTTGAAAAAGGTAGTAGAAGGACAACAAATCGGAACTTTAGTAAAGGTCTAATATTGATAATTAAAAATTTAAAATGGAAACAAAACAATATTTATCTGCAGCATCTGAGAAAATGGAATCTACGCTGTTATTTTTAGATGACACGCTGGCACATATTCGTGCAGGAAAGGCAAATATCCGTATTCTTGATAATGTAAAAGTTGATTATTATGGTTCAATTGTACCATTAAGCAATGTCGCTAGTTTAACGACTCCAGATGCTCGTACCATTAGCATTCAGCCTTGGGAAAAGGGTTTGATTAAAGAAATTGAAAAAGCCATTATGCATTCTGATGTAGGGATTACGCCAGAAAATAATGGAGAAATGATACGTTTGGGTATTCCACCACTAACGGAAGAAAGACGTAAACAGCTTGTAAAGTTATCAAAACAAGAGGGTGAAGATGCAAAAATTAGCATTCGTAATATTCGTAGAGATGTAATTGAGAGTGTAAAGAAAGCCGTAAAAGAAGGTTTGGCTGAAGATTTGGCAAAAGATGTAGAAGGCGAAACACAAAAAATACATGACAAATATATAAAAAAAATAGATGAAGCTGTTGCTGGGAAAGAAAAAGAAATCATGACGATATAATATCTTTTATATATTTAGTTTTACGATAAAACAGTTAACTTTGCCATTCTTATTATTTAATAGGAATGGCTTTTTTCATATTGATATTAGCCACACAGCTAGGGTAGAGTAAATGAGATATAGATTGCTTTTATTGATAACGATGTGTTTGTTTGCTTGTGAAGCGTATGCAGTAAGTTCAGATACGACTTTCAATACCCAAGGAGTCTCTGATTCGGTTTCAGCAATTCAGCCGCTTGTTAGAAAAAGCTGGTTTACTATACCGATGGGGTATTATCAGCAGGAAACTAGCGTTGCGCTTGGCATTGTAGGAGGGTATTATTTTCCGAGTATCAATTTGAGGAAGATAAGCAGTGTGTCGGGAAGCGTAATATATACTTTTAAGAACCAATTTATGGTGAATCTTAATCCGCGGTTTTATGTAGCTGATGGACTGGTTTTCCTAAATGGGAATGCTAATTTTCGTTATTATCCTTCTTCTTATTTTGGCGTAAGCAATGGAGAAACGCAACTTGAAGAGCCTTATGTCTCACAAACTATGCAACTTTCGTTTCAACCTGGCTATTTTGTAAATGATAACTGGCAAATAGGTCCTTCTGTATTACTGCGAGGTGAACGTGTTTTAGTGGGAGAGGATTTCGAGGATATTCAAGATGCTATTTTTTCGACGTATGGAGATGCTGGATGGAATCCATATTGGATGTCGGGAGTTGGTTTCTTCTCTACGTACGATACACGTGATAATGTGTTTTACCCCCAAGAAAGGAGTCTGTTTTTTAAGACGAGTGCTGTGTATTATCCCGCTTTGTTGGGAAGTTCGTATGAGTTGACGGCATTGAATGTGGATTTTCGCTATTATCAGCCTACGTGGCATGGGCAAATGTTTGCATGGCAAGTATATGCAGATGGTCGCTTAGGCAAGGAAGTGCCTTTTCAGCTATGCCCCACAGTGGGAGGTGCGGATAATTTGCGGGGTTTTAGAGAGCGGAAATACATCGATAAAGTGTTCTTTCAATTGCAAACAGAGTACCGAGTGCCCATATGGAAAAGATTGAAAGGAGCTATATTTTATTCCATTGGAGATGTGGCTAACTATGAGAAAATAACTATACCGAGAATAAAAATGTCGTATGGTGGCGGTTTACGTTATAGATTGAATGATGCACGTGTGCATTTGAGAGTTGATATAGCACGCACAAATTACGGAGATATGGAATTTTATATTACCGCAACAGAAGCTTTTTAAGTACGATGAAAGGATTAGTGATTAAAAATAATGGGAATATGTACCTTGTTCGTTTGGTAACGGGCGAGTATGTGGAATGCAAAATAAAAGGAAACTTTAGGCTAAAAGGCATTCGCAGTACAAATCCTTTGGCAATAGGTGATGGCGTGATGGTACGCACACAGGAGCAAGGATATTCGTATATTTATGAAATATGCGATAGGCGGAATTATATTGTACGCAAAGCGTCTAATTTATCCAAGCATTCGCATATTATTGCAGCGAATGTTGATCAAGCTATGCTTGTTGTTACCGTTAATTATCCAACAACCTCTACCACGTTTATTGACCGATTTTTAATGAGTGCAGAAGCTTATCGCATTCCAGTCGTATTGGTTTTTAATAAAACAGACATGTACTCTGACGAAGAACTTAAATACTTAGAGGCTATCAAACACTTGTATCGACAAATTTCTTATACATGTATGCAGACATCGATTGTAACAGGAGAAGGTATTGAGGCACTAAAAGATTGCTTGCAGGGAAAAATAACTCTTTTTTCTGGTAATTCGGGTGTAGGGAAATCAAGTCTCATTCGAGCCATAGACCCAACTTTTGATGTGAAGATTGGCGCAATTTCTTCTTCGCACCATAAGGGAGTGCATACTACAACGAATTCTCAAATGTACGAAGTCTCTGGCGGATACATTATAGATACGCCAGGTATAAAAGGCTTTGGCATTGTGGATATTGAAAAAAATGAAGTGGCACATTATTTCCCAGATATATTCAAGAAATCACATGAGTGTAAATACAACAACTGTTTACATCAAAATGAGCCAGGATGTGCCGTAGTGAAAGGGGTAGAAGATAGCCAAATTAGTCATTCTAGGTATCAAAGCTACATTAGTATCATGGAAGATATGCTTGATGTTGAGAGATATAGATAGTTTTACATACTTTTATCTCCATGCAAACGTTATATGAGGAGTATTCGTTCTTTTTATACATTAAAATAAAGTATCCATGACTTCCATTTACGATGTAAGGCAACGATTTAAGTTGATATTTTCTGTCATGGCAATATTGATTGCGATGGCATCTTTTGTAGTTACAAATAGTTTGGTGCGCAAACTTTCGCAAGAAGAAAAATCTAAGATGCAGATTTGGGCGAATGCCACTAAGGAATTAATCAATATGGAGAATGACTGCGATATCTCTTTTGTACAGCAAGTAATTGAAGCTAATACGACTATTCCCGTTATACTTGCTACCCAAAATGATAGTATAATTTCGCATAAAAATATACCCAAAGCATCACAGATAGCACACAAGTTGCAACAGCTAATCAGCGAGTATAGAAATACGAATACGCCGATAGAGATTATTTTTAGTGATACAGAGAGGCAATATCTTTATTATGGCAATTCCTTGTTGCTTCTACAGTTATCTTATTTTCCATATGTGCAGTTAGTGGCGGTATTTTTGTTCCTCGTGTTTGTTATTTGGGCATTATTGAGTACCAAAAAAGCAGAACAGAATGAGGTGTGGGTTGGCTTATCAAAAGAAACAGCCCATCAATTGGGAACTCCTATTTCTTCGCTTATGGCGTGGACAGAGATATTCAAATCCAAATACGCAGAAGATACTCTTTTTGTGGAAATGGAAAAAGATGTGAATAGGCTACGTACCATTGCAGAGCGATTTTCGCAAATAGGTTCAAAAACAGACTTGGAATTAGTGAATCTGAACGAACTATTACACAATGCTATTGGGTATTTGCAAACTCGGATTTCTAAGCAAATCACTATCTCAATAGAGGAGGAAGATGTTGTTTTTTGTCCATTAAATGTATCTTTGTTTGAATGGGTAATTGAAAATTTGTGTAAAAATGCAGCTGACGCAATGAACGGAGAGGGTTCTATTCGCCTTTCTCTTTCTACAAAAGGCAAAGAAATACGTTTAGACGTAACGGATACAGGTAAAGGTATTACCAAAAGTAATGTTGGTCGGATATTTAATCCCGGCTTTACCACAAAGAAACGTGGATGGGGTTTGGGACTTTCGCTTGCTAAGCGTATTGTAGAAGAGTATCATAAAGGTGAAATTTCGGTTTTGCATACCGAAATAGATAAAGGTACAACCTTTCGCATTGTTTTTTATATCTGATAGATTTTTCTCCTTTTATTGCTAGATATAGCTGTGATTTTGCTTGTAAATAAGCAGGTTATGAAAAAAACTCTCAAAAGAAACCGAATTTAGCTTGATTCTTTGTATTAGTACAGTAAAATTTTGTAACTTTGCCCCACTTTTATCACAATTAAGACAATGTCAGATTTAAGCACGTATATTATACCTCTAAAAAGCATTGAATCGTACAGTACAAGGTATGATTATGAATTGAGAGAACCTTTTTTTAGTCAGGTACTTTCTGAAGAAGATGATATAAAAGGTGGCAAGCTTAGAGCGAGTGTGACGGTGAAAAAGTTAAGTCATTCATTTGAGTTGTCATTTGAACTTGTAGGTAAAGTTTCCGTTTTGTGCGATAGGTGTTTGGACGAAATGGATATAAAGATAACCACAAGTCCAGTCTTAGTCGTGAAATATGGAGAAGAGCACGTTGACGTAGATGAAGAGTTGGTGGTAATCCCAGAAAAAGAAGGCACGATTAATATCGCATGGTATTTTTACGAATACATGGTATTGGCGTTGCCGATGCAGCACATTCATCCGAAAGGAAAATGCAACAAAGAAATGGAGGCGAATTTAGAGAAATACTCCACGAAAGAAATTGCGAAAGAAGAGAATATGATAGACCCTCGTTGGGAGGCTTTGAAAAACATACAGAATTAGTATTAATTTTAATTTTTATATAATAAAGAGATGGCACATCCAAAAAGAAAACAGTCTAAATCTAGAACTGCGAAAAGAAGAACTCATGATAAAGCAATACCTGCTACAATGGCTGCATGTTCTAACTGCGGTGCAATGCATATTTACCACACAGTTTGTGGCGAATGTGGATACTACAGAGGCAAATTGGCAATCGAAAAAACGGTGAATGCCTAACCTTCGGGTAACGCATTTAGTGTAATTAAACCAACAAAAGCCCTGACGAAATATTTAGGGCATTTCTCGTTTTTAAGAACTAATTAGATATGGAAAAAAAGATAAGAGCCGTTATCAATGGAATAGGAGGCTACGTGCCAGAAAAAATCCTTGATAACGAAGAGCTAAGTAAAATGGTTGATACCAATGATGAGTGGATTATGACGCGCATTGGTATTAAAACTCGCCATATATTGGGCGACCGTAAGGGTTCTGCTTACATGGGTATTAAAGCCGTGAAAGATCTGATTGACAAGACCAATTTAGACACTAAAGATATAGATTTAGTAATATGTTGTACTACAACCCCTTCGTATATTTTTCCATCGAATGCATCTTTAATTTGTGGAGCATTGGGCATTACATCAGCCTATGGGTATGATGTGGCAGCAGCTTGTTCTGGCTTTATTTTTGGATTGGAAACGTGTTCTGCGTTGATAGAATCGGGAAGATACAAAAAAATTATTTTAGTGTGTTCTGAAAAAATGACCTCTATAACCAATTACGAAGATAGAAATACCTGTCCATTATTTGGTGATGGAGCAGCCGCAGTATTGATTGAGCCTACTACCGAAGATGTTGGCGTGATGGATTCAATCTTACGCATAGATGGTTTGGGTAAAGAGAACTTGGTATTGAAAGCAGGCGGATCTTTACATCCTGCTAGTGCTGAGACTATTGCAAATAAAGAACATTATATATACCAAGAAGGACAAGCTGTATATAAACGTGCCGTTTCGGACATGTCGCGTGTAGCAGAAGAGATTTTGGTAAAAAACAAGATGACTTCCGAAGACGTTACGTGGTTAGTTCCTCATCAAGCAAATATTCGTATTATTGATGCAGTAGCT
>JAGNUZ010000183.1 GCA_017986765.1 Paludibacteraceae bacterium
TTAAAGTTTATAAAACAAAAATAGCAATTTAATAATGCGTTTCCAATTCTTTTATTAACATTTCTGCTTCCTTAACATTAAAAATGAATTCGATACATCATCATGGGCATAAAGCCTTGTTGGTAAACGGTAGCAATACTTTCTGAATATTTGTTGTATTGTTGTGCAAAAATGTTTTTATAATTGCTCACGTTTTGCAAGTCCAATCCCCATTCTTGCGACACTTTGCCTAAGTTTTGTTTAAAACTAATCCGCACATCGCACCTAAAATAATCGTTGAACCGTTGCGTATAAATATCAGTAGAAGCTAAACGTTGTTCGCCCGCTGCAATAGAGGCAGCCAAATCGATAGGCACATACCGCATACCGCCTGCCCAAATGGTGCGAACATCAACAGCCAAAAAGTTTTTTGTACCAACACGCCATTCGTAACCACCCAATAAGTTGACAGCAAAATTGGAGTTAAAAGCTGTATTTCTCCATATTTTATCATACCCTTGGTATTTTGAATCGTAAAGCGAGAAGGTCATTAAACCATAATACCCCTTGTGAAGGAATTTTTCTATGGTCATTTCCAATCCATAATTTCGTCCGACACCTGTATTTTGCAGACTATCAATATTGGCAATGTAGTAGCCAATACCCGAATTTAAGGCAGAATAACTGCCACTAATGGGCGAAACAGGCACATTGAATAAATCTTGGTAATACGCCTCCGTTTTTACACGCCAATAGGGTGAAATTGTCCAATCGTAACCGCCCACAATGTGATGCGATCGCGTGTAACCAGTAGTCATATTATTGCGAGCATACGTATCGGTATCTTTGTAATACGCCTCATAAAAATATATGGTACGTGCTTGTATCTGACTGTGCAATCCGTAACCCAAAGAGAAAGCGTGTTGCTGATGAGCTTGCCAACGTAGAGCAAGGCGAGGTTCAATGGCACTTTCGTTTGTTAAATTATACAATTGATAATGCAAGCCTGTATTGAGCGACAATTCGTTGGTAAACTTATGTTGCCAATTGGTATAAGCATTGTACAAGATGCTTGGTTCTTTGTCAATAGCTGTTAGGGTAATGCGTTTATCCAAACTGTTAACAAATACCGAATCAAAAAAACTTGATACAAAAAGACTAGCAGAAGCACCCAAGGTAAGGTTGTTTTTTGCGTTTATCCTGCGTTTAAATTGTGTGTTTGCCATCCACTTATTTTCTTTGTAATTGGCGGCATATAGGTTGAAATATTTTTTGTCGGTATAGTTTATCGAGTCAGACAGCGTGGTAGAAGTAGCGTGCTCGAAAGAAAGACTGCTTTTTAAACGGGAATGTTCGTTGAACATATACGTGTGGGTTAACATCGCAATGTTCAATCCTGCACCAAAATCGGTAGCATATCCCATTTGATTGTGGGTAATGGCTTCATCTATATCAAAAGAGCGTCCCATCGAAATAAAACTATTGCCTAGTAAACCAATCAGCTTAAAGCGTCCAATTTTGCTGGTTGGCAAATCAATCATCACCGATAAGTCGTTGTATTCGGGCACAGTACCTCCTGTACCTATATCAAAACCCAACAGGCTCATCAGTTGCAAGGTAGAAAAACGATAATCGGCAACAAACGAACCATTTTTAATAAAATTACCAATTTTTATGGGACCCTCGAGTAGCAACTCAAAACCATTAAAGCCTACTTGTCCCATTCCTTCAAAACGTTCGGTATTACCTGTGCGTAGGTTTAAATCGAATACACCCGACAAGGCATTGCCATATTCAGCACTAAACGCCCCGGTCATAAAATCAGAATTTGCCAATAAGTTGCTATTGAGCATGGTAACAGGTCCGCCAGTAGTGCCGTGTGCCCCAAAGTGGTTGGGGTTGGATATGGCTACACCTTCCATACGCCACAACAAACCCGAAGGCGAATTGCCCCTGATGATAATATCATTGCGCGAATCGTTGCCAACTACCACACCCGCATAATTCGCTACCATACGGGCAGGATCGCCCAGACTGCCGGCAAAGCGTTCTGTTTCTTCTACACTAAACGAACGTGAACTCACCAAAGCCAAGTCGTTAATAGGTTTGTTTTTAGAAAAATTGGCTGTAACCACTACATCTTTGAGCGAGGTGATTTTCTCTTCTAAGGCTATTTGCAGGAGGGTTTCTTTTCCTGATATTACCATGATATTGCTCATACTAGTAGCGTGATAGCCCAAGGTACTAACGATAAAAGTAGAACGACCCAAAGGCACATTGTTCAACTCAAATTTTCCATTTTCATCGGCAATGGTACCTTGCAATGGATTAGAATCTGCCACAACAATACTTGCACCAATCAGTGGTTGACCAGAAAAAGCATCTGTTATCACGCCTCTTACGGTTTGACCCGTTTCAGAGAATAACACTGTTTGAATTAAAAAAAACGTAGAAATAAGTAAGAACAACTTTTTCATGCTAATTGCTTTAATTTTGGCACAAAAATAATGAATAAATGCTATTTTAACGTATTTTTACCATTGCTATGCATATAATTCACGAAAAATTAACATGAAAACGTTTCCTTTTTCA
>JAGNUZ010000184.1 GCA_017986765.1 Paludibacteraceae bacterium
CTATTGCAGGAGTATTTTTATTGCTCGTTGTAAAAAAACAACAAACTATTTTGACAAATACCTTACTCAATATGATTACTTTTGCAACATAGTTTTACCACAGATTGTATGCCTAAAACATTTTTTTCGAAATATAAAATCCCCAGTTGAGCCTAGTGTGGTAAAAACAGTTTGTTGGTTTAGCGTAGTTTACAAAGCTACCTCATTACTAAAAGCAAAGTGCTAGCTTAGCAAAAGGCAAGAGCCTTCTTTTTTTGAAAAGACCAAGGCAGAGGCATTCGCTTAAAATAAATAGGTTACGGAGAAAGGGGAATTATTAATGTATGTTTAATAATTGTGAATATACTTTATATTGCTAGAAAAATCAAAAAATCTTTATATCTATTGTAATAGTGTGGTTTTTTCAGTATCTTTGTGTTTATTATAAAGTAAATGCCGATGAAACAGTATTTAGAGGAGCTACATAAACTACGGATATTCCGCTTGAAAGATGTTGAAACTCTTGTGGGGAATTTGAATTCAGCCAAAGATTTATTGCAAAACTACAAAAAGCAACGATTGATTTGTCAGGTACGACGAAACTTGTATGTTGTCACTGATTTGGCAAGTAAAGTTAGCTTGGCAAATAAGTTTGAGATTGCAGGCATAATATCCCCAACATCGTATCTTTCATACCAATCGGCATTGGAGTTTCATGGACTGGCACATCAGGTATTTTACGATTTGTGGGTTTCGAGTAGCAAGCGCTTTAATTCGTTCGAGTTTGAAGGTATTCGATTTCAGTATTGCGAATCGAAAAGTTTGTCGGGAGTAATGAATGCTAACTCCAGTCCATTTATTCGAGTTACTAATTTAGAACGTACTGTGATTGATTGTATTGATAAAATAGAGCGATGTGGGGGATTGGAAGAATTAATTCAGTCTATTTCACTTATTCCATATTTGGATCAGGAATTACTGCTCAATTACTTGCAAGAATTCAACAAGCAGTTTTTATATCAGAAGGTAGGATTTATTTTGGAGTATTTTAAGCAAGAAATGAAACTTAGTGATAACTTTTTTAGCATTTGCAAGCATAAGTCAGGCAAAAGCACACGCTATTTGACAGATCGTATTGAATCTATTCAATATTTCAAAGAATGGAAATTGTGTGCTCCAACTAATATTCTTTCCGTTTTAGAACAAGGAGGTGAAAACTATGTATAAATACAACAAAAATGATTTAGATTTGCTTGCTGTCAATACTGATTTTCTCCGCGATAATTTAGAGAAGGTGCTTCGATTGAGTGATATCTTGCAATACATAAATGCCAATTCTTTGCTATTCAGTCATCTGGCATTAAAAGGAGGTACAGCCATTAATCTAGTGGTTTTTAATCTTCCAAGGTTGTCGGTCGATATTGATCTGGATTTTACAAAGCATTGTTTACGTGACGAAATGTTTGTGTTACGTAAACAAATTAACAGTGATATTTTAAAATACATGACATCGCAAGGGTATCAACTAAATCCATCTTCTAAGAATCCGCATTCGCTGGATTCATGGGTTTTTTACTACCTAAATTCTAGTGGAAACAAAGATAATATCAAAATTGAGATTAACTATTCAATGCGAAACCATGTTTTTGAACCCATTGAAAAAGAGGTGTATATGGAATCCTTATCTTTACATCTTCACGTAAGAACGTTGACTAATTTAGAGTTATTTGGCAGTAAAATAAAAGCACTTATTGAGCGAACAGCTGCAAGAGATTTATATGATGTATATAATATGCTTATGCTTCCTGTTTTCTCAGTTTCAGAACAATCATTACTTCGTAAAATAGTGATTTTATATTTGGCAATTGGTGGCAATACACCTCCTAAAACCGACTTTAACTTTAAGGCTATTGATAATCTGAATTTTAGTCAGATAAAGCGTAAATTAATACCAGTGTTAAAGAAAAGTGATAAGTTTGAATTTGAGGTGGCAAAATCGGAGGTGAAAACTTATCTAACAACTTTAATGGTGCTTACTGATAATGAGAAGCTATTTCTTGAAAGATTCAATCAGAAAATATATCAGCCAGAATTACTTTTTGACGAACTTGACATTGTGGGTAGAATTAACGATCATCCAATGGCAATTTGGAAATGCAGTTGAGGTAATAATCTGTATAATTGCTTTAAAAAACATATTTAAGTTGCAGTTTGCTAGCATGTTATTATAGGAGTTATTAGTTCGAGGTAAGAAATAAATCGTTATTTAATCAGTCTCTTTTAGTTTTTATGATTACTTTTGCAACATAGTTTTACCACAGATTGTATGCCTAAAACATTTTTTTCGAAATACAAAATCCCAACAAAACTGCATATCCCTGTAACAAGCTTTTTGTTTAAGTGGTTATTTTTTGCTCTGTTGGTGGGAGTTTTGGCGGGTTCGGCGGCTGCTTTGTTGTTGGTATCGCTAGATTTTGTAACCAATATTAGAGAAAGTAATATTTGGCTAATTGGGTTTTTGCCCTTGGCGGGTTTGGGTATCGG
>JAGNUZ010000185.1 GCA_017986765.1 Paludibacteraceae bacterium
AAAGACAACCTAGAATTTGAAGTAAAATACGACATCCCTGGTCAAGGTGAGTTTACAGAAGCAATCGTTCATCGTGTAACCAACGGTATATCTGCTAATTATACAGAAGCATATATGCGTAGACGTGACCCAGACACCATGGCAATTGGAGACAAATTACCAACTGACAAAACACGTTTTATTGATAAATATGGTTATGAATTTAATGATTTAAGAAAAGAAACGTTTGATTGGTTAAAAAAACAAGAATTAGCTGTTTTCTTTTACTTTGCTGGAAATAACGGCATAGGCGTACCAGGTATCGCTATTGTACCTGCTAATGCTGGTTTTTTCGCCATGGGATTAGCCATGTTGCAACACATTGTTCCTCTTGACGAATTAGACGAGAATTTTTCTGTTGAATCCATATTATATGTAGCTCCTGTTTTCAGACACACTCATTTTAACAAAAAACAAGTTGTTGTACACAATCGTCTAGAAAACTTACACGAAATTTTTGCTTACAATTTATATCCAGGGCCAAGTGCAAAAAAAGGCATGTACGCTGTTCTATTAGATAAAGGCGAAAAAGAAGGTTGGATAACTACCCACTGTTCAAGCGTACGTGCAATTAGCCCATACGACAACACAACTTCATTTATGCACGAAGGTGCTAGTGGTGGTGGAAAGAGCGAAATGATGCAACATTTGGCTAGAGAACTTAACGGACAAGTAATGATTGGTGAAAATACAGTAAGCGGTGAAACGCGTGCTATTAGTTTGCCATTATTCTGTTCTTTTGACCCAATAACAGACGATATGGCTCTATGCCACCCATCGTTCCAAAAAACGCCTGGCAAACTATCTATTTGCGACGCTGAAAACGGTTGGTTTATTCGTGTAGACAGTATAACTAATTATGGAGATGACCCATACTTAGAAAAACAAACCATTAAAGTAAACAAACCATTGTTGTTTTTCAACATACAATCGCATCCAGGAGGTACTGCTCTTATCTGGAACCATACTGAAGATGAACCTGGCAAACCATGTCCTAATCCACGTGTAATACTTCCACGCGAAACAGTTCCTGGAAACATTTCGAAACCAGTAGCTATTGATATTCGTAGTTTTGGTGTGCGCACTCCACCTTGTACAAGTGAAAAACCTAACTATGGCGTGTTTGGTATATTCCATATCTTACCTCCTGCTTTGGCTTGGTTGTGGAGATTAGTTTCTCCTCGTGGACATGCTAACCCAAGTATCATCAGTGGCGATGGAATGGCTTCTGAAGGAGTTGGTTCGTATTGGCCTTTTGCTACTGGTATGAGAGTAACACATGCTAACTTATTATTGGAGCAAATAATGCAAGCGCCCAAAATGCGTTATACATTAGTGCCTAACCAATATATTGGAGTATGGAAAGTAGGATTCAAACCTGAATTGTTAATGAGAGAATATTTAACACGCAGAGGAAACGCTAACTTAAAATCAGAACAATATCAACCAGCTCGTTGCCCACTATTAGGATACGAATTGAACTACCTTTCTATTGAAGGGGCTAAAATTCCATCTCGTTTCTTACAAGTGTACAAACAACCTGAAGTAGGATTTGAAGGATATGACAAAGGTGCTGCTATTTTAAGCGAATTCTTCAAAAAAGAATTACCTCAATACATAACACCTGATTTACATCCTGTAGGAAGAAAAATTATTGAAGCTTGTTTAGCTGATGCTTCAGTAGAAGATTACAACGATATTATTCCTTTCATTTAATAGAATAGATAGTATTGAAGTCTGACAAATCGCCTATGCCTGAAATGAGTTTAAACAAAGAAACATTATTTCAACGCATAGGCGATTTTATATCAAAAAAATAATTTTATACGTTAAACGAATAGCAGACCAACAACATGAAAGTAATTATTTTAATGGGCTCTAAAGCCGACTTAGACTGGGGGACACAGATTAAAACTGTACTTGACAGATTTGAAATTCCATCTATTATACGTATTGCATCTGCACACAAAGTGCCGCTAAAATGCTATGCCCTGATTAAAGAATACGAGAAAGAAAACGTAATTTTTATCACTATTGCTGGCATGAGTAATGCTTTGAGTGGTTTTGCTGATGCACAAACATTCCGACCTGTGATTGCTTGTCCTCCATACAGCGATAAATTTGGTGGATCAGATGTTTTTTCAAGTTTGCGTATGCCTTCGGGAGTAGCTCCGCTTACCATATTATCGCCAGAAAATGCGGCGTTAGCAGCTGCAAAAATATTCGGCTTATCAAACCCTGCTTTATGCGAGAAAATTGCTGCATTTCAAGAAAAGAAACGCGAAGAATTAGAACAAGCTGATTCTTTGTTGCAAAAAAGCCAAGCGTAATAGATGACAATTGGCACGGACATAGAAAAGGCTGCACAAATTATTCGTGCAGGGGGATTAGTAGCATTTCCTACTGAAACAGTATATGGATTGGGTGCAAACGCACTTAATCCTATCGCTGTAGCTAAAATTTTTGAAGTCAA
>JAGNUZ010000186.1 GCA_017986765.1 Paludibacteraceae bacterium
GTATAAACTCCCTTTTTATGTTTAATTTTGTTCCTTTATTTGCTGAAAAATTCTTTTGTATGAGTTTGTATATCGATGGTTTAAACAAATTTTATGAAGCTCAACATGTGTTGAAAGATGTTTCTTTCCATGTGGACCAAGGCGAAATTGTGGGGTTTTTAGGACCGAATGGAGCTGGGAAATCTACTACTATGAAAATTGTTACAGGCTTCATTAAACCAAATTCAGGCAGCGTACAAGTAGATGGAATTGACGCACTATATGACCCTATTGCTGCACAAAAAATCATTGGATACTTGCCAGAACATAATCCCCTGTATGGAGAGATGTATGTGATGGAATATTTGCTTTTTATTGCACAATTATACAAATTAGGCAAGCAAAGTAAGGAGCGGGTACACGAAATGATTGAGCAAACAGGATTGACGCGTGAGTATAAAAAAAAGATAGGACAGTTGTCCAAAGGATACCGCCAGCGTGTGGGCTTGGCTCAAGCGATGATACATAACCCACAGGTGCTCATTTTAGACGAGCCTACTACTGGGCTTGATCCGAATCAAATAGCCGAAGTGCGTAAGCTGATAAAGCAAGTAGGAAAAGATAAAACCGTTATTTTAAGCACGCATATTATGCAAGAGGTAAAAGCCATTTGCGATAGGTATGTGATAATTAGCGATGGAAAGATAGTGGCAGATAACAAGCAACAATCCCTTGCTATGGAAGATAATATAGCTATTGTAGCCGAATTTACAAACCCAATTTCGGCAGAAAAATTAGCATCATTACACACCGTAATTTCTTGCTCTCCAATCAATAAGACTACGTATTTATTGGAATGTAGCACAGATATTCGCAGAGAGATATTTCAGTTTGCCGTAGCAGAAGGTGTGGGCTTACTCACATTGCGTTTGCAGGAACAGAATTTGGAGGAGTTGTTTAAGAAACTAACGCTAAACGTAGGCTCTCCTAATTGATAAAGTTGTATGGAAGATAAATTTGATATACGCAACAATGGAATGGAGGAAAAAGAACAAGATTTCGATGTGGCTTTGCGTCCCCTTAGTTTCGACGATTTTCGAGGGCAAAAAGGTGTTGTCGAAAATCTAAAAATATTTGTACAGGCGGCTCGTATGCGTGGCGAATCATTGGATCATGTTTTGTTACACGGACCTCCTGGCTTGGGTAAAACGACTCTGTCGAATATTATTGCCAACGAGTTGCAAGTTGGTTGCAAAATTACATCTGGACCTGTATTGGATAAACCTGGCGATTTGGCAGGTTTGCTTACTAGCTTGGAAACCAATGACGTATTGTTTATTGACGAGATTCACCGATTAAGTCCCATTGTAGAAGAGTACTTGTATTCGGCTATGGAGGACTATCGTATTGATATTATGATAGATAAAGGTCCTAGTGCACGCTCTATTCAATTGGAGTTAAATCATTTTACCTTAATTGGGGCGACGACACGTAGTGGGTTGCTAACCAGTCCGCTGAGAGCACGTTTTGGCATCAATTGTCATTTGGAATATTACGACAGTGATGTGCTTATGGGTATCGTAAAACGTTCAGCAAGTATTTTGCAAACTCCCTGCACGCACGATGCTGCTGTAGAGATTGCGGGACGCAGTAGAGGGACTCCGCGTGTTGCAAATGCCTTGTTACGCCGAGTAAGAGATTTTGCCCAAGTGAAAGGAAACGGTAGCATGGACAGAGAAATAGCCTGTTATGCCTTAGAAGCATTAAACATTGACAAGCATGGCTTAGACGAGGTTGACAATAAGATATTAAATACGATTATTGATAAATTTAATGGCGGTCCGGTTGGCTTATCGACGATAGCTATTGCATTAGGCGAAGATTCGGGCACCTTGGAAGAGGTCTATGAACCTTTTTTGATAAAAGAAGGTTTCTTGAAACGCACACCTAGAGGCAGAGAAGTTACTCCTTTGGCTTATAAACATTTAAATCGCATTATGCCTACCAGTATGGGTACTTTATTTTAATTTTATGGCAGATATTAAGAATATTGCAAAGGAAACAGCCATTTATGGCGTAAGCAGTATATTGGGGAAGTTTCTAAATTGGATGTTGGTTCCCTTGTATACCTATGTGTTGGCAAGTTCTGCCGAGTATGGTATTGTTACCAATTTATATGCTTGGACAGCCCTGCTGTTGGTTGTGCTTACATATGGCATGGAAACAGGTTTTTTCCGTTTTGCGAATAAGCAAGATACGGAAGAAGATGCAAAAAAAGTATATTCTACTACTTTAATTAGTATCCTAGCGACCTCCGTTTTGTTTCTTGTTGGGATTATATTTTTTTCGGGGAATATAGCTAGTTCGATGGGGTATGCAGGGTATCCCGAATTTATTGTGATGCTCGCTATTGTAGTGGCAATGGATGCCATAGGGTCTATTCCGTTTGCTTACTTGCGCTACAAGAAAAAACCCTTGCTCTTTGCCTCGCTAAAATTGTTAATGATTTTCTCCAATATCTTTTT
>JAGNUZ010000062.1 GCA_017986765.1 Paludibacteraceae bacterium
AAAAACTAACGACCTTGAAAGAGCTGGAACGGAATAAGAAGTGATGTTTAGTGTATAGTGTTGTTCAGAACTGCTCTAGGGAGTTGGGAAATTTTTAAAAAGCTCATTATTAATTAATTATACCCTTATAAACAATAGATTTAAAAGTTTATATCATTTATTTTCAATGCTATATCTCCGCGTACATTGGCATATAAACGTATAGCTCCAGGGACTAAATCAATTCTTTGCATCGACAATGTGTGTAACCTGCCAGTTAGGTCTACACCGTCAGATACCTTGTAGTTAGTAAGCATCTTATTCGCTTCTTCTTTCATGGTTGCAAGTTCTTCTTGAACGGGATATGTCAAGTAAGGCGTTATTTTTTTTATAATAAATCCATTTAACACCCATTTTGCCGATTTTACGAGTGCACTTTTTGTTTTAATATCAAACTCAGGTTGTAGCACTTCAATGGACATTGTTTCGGCATTATACCCTAACGTTCCCGTAAAGTAAATACGACCCTTTATCGATCCAATCACATCAGCAACAAAAACAGCTTTTCCTTCGCTACCAAACACAGAAAGGTCGGTTATTGTAATGCTTTTATTCCCTTCGTAAAATGTTTTATTTTGCAACTGCGATTTAGCCAATTCAGAAATCTTTTCGTATGTTATATCAGTAGCAATATTCAGGTTAAAATCCTTTGGCTGATTTGCTGATACAGTAAAAGGAGGTAGCGTTATAAGCTTATTTTGAACAGGTTGCACCCCCATAAATGACTCGATTAATGCTTGTATAGAGATAGCAACGTTTAATTTATTACCGTTTGTTGTGAAAGGAGAAACGCACGCATTATTAGGGGTAATACGTACCCATAAATTATTATCCTTACTTACTTGCATGGGCTTTTGCGCCTCTTTCCATGCCATAGCTACATATTTCTTTATATTTATCGTTTGTGCCAATATCGCATCAATCTGACTCGTTATCAACTCCTCACTTTGCTGAAGTGCAATAGTAGCAATGGGTGTAATAGGAACACTCACTCCTACAACATTCAGTTTTGGTGTATCAATCCACTGAAACCCATTCGAGGTCGTTTTGGCTACTAATTTCCAATTTTTATCAATCTCAATGGTTGTTTTATAATTCAACGCAATGCTCCCAATTGCATCATAAGTATCACCCATAGAAAATCCAAGTTTATCGACAGACCAACCAAAACGTGTCCAGATTTTTAATGGTACACGATATTCAATCACATTATTTTTCACATTAAACGAAAAATTTTGCGCTTTCCAGATTTTTACACTCAAATCTTGATTATTCAGTTTATCTCCTTCAAAAATTAGTCCATTGATTTTTTTATTAATCGCTGATTCAAGTTTTTTCACATCTACCTCTATCATCAAAGGCAATTCGGATGTAGCAGGGGTTAATTTTGATGGTAAATATGACTCTTTTGGAGGCTCTATTTGTAAGGTTGTTTTACACGATACCATCATCAAAGGCAGTAGTAAAATAAATGCACTTAACATGGAGTTTATAATTCTCATAACCTATAATCTTTGATGAATGAGCAAAAAGCCATTCCAATTCATATTTAAAAAATACATGCTAATCAAATTGATGAATTGCCTCCTGCTTATACTGAAGGATAACAATATCAAATTTTATTTATTGGCTTTACCCATATTCTATCTTAATCATTGTTTGGCTAAAGCCATAACAATATTAAGATCAGTGTGGTCAAACAAAAGAATTTCTAGAACATCTGGTCATTTTTCTACTATTATATTTTCAAAAATGTCTATTAATGTTAGCATTATAATAGCTTAATTCTAATGTGCTTCTACATTATATAGGGGACAACAAATCATATGGTGTATCTGTATAACCATTATTTTTAATAACTCCAAACTTTCTATTCCACAGAAACTACTAACACGCAAACGTATATATACTATAGAAATACAAATACGCTCTATAATATACGTATGCGCAATTGTTCATTCTGTGTTAGGCAAAGATAAAAAAGAAAAAGTAAGTACTTACTATTAATAGGGTAAATATTTTGATTATTTGATGTGAATTAATGTGAACATAAGGCAGATAACAAAAAAGCACGAATTTTCCAATCCGTGCTTTTTGTTGCAGGGCAATATCTCTATTTTCTTGAGTTTAATACTGTATTAATCTCTTTATGCCACTTTTCTATTGATTGTAACTCGCCAAAAAGCTGCATCGTTTTAGCCGCATTAAAGAACTCCAAGGCGATTTCTTTCTTCGTTTTGTCACTAGGAATAAATGTCAGCTGTAGCTTTTCAATCAGATTGGTAGTACTTGTAGATTGTGCTACTGTTTTTGCATTTCTTTCTATCACACACTGTTTAATTTCACGCAAATTAATGCACTGTTCTTCTACCAAATTCTCTCCTTGCTTTACAAAAAAAATTTTTTGTGCTTGTTCATCAATTCCAATAATATAATCACCACACGCTTCGTGTTTGGTAATGGTACTGTGGTTATTCTTTGCCAAACTTAACAACAATTCAACTTTTTTTCTTTCTGTCTTTTTTCTATTTCGGCTCATTAACATCAATGGCACGATACAAATAGCGAGTATAATAACTCCTATAATGATACTTTCAATTTCCATTATTTCAATTTTTTTTTACATAAATAATCCATATCTTGTAGTACTACAAAATCAGTTAACTAATTGTTTCATTGCGTATTAAAAGCAATGATTTGTTGTAAAAAAAGATGAATTACCAAAAATAGTGGGAAGGGAAAATAATATCCGTTTTACGATGATGGAAGAGTATATTTCGTGCTATCGAGGTGTATTGCACTATGGCTGCACCTTCTATTAGTTCATAGTTATAAGCAAATTCCGATAAATCATTAGAGGGATTCTTGCAAGCGGTAGTTGGTAAATTAGGCGAAGAGTTCAGTAAATTTTCAGCATGTATGGTTGGGCAGTATAGATTTTCTGAAAAATTGGCAATACTATTCTCTTGCAAACTTGTATGCGTGTGATTAACCGATTGATACGCAAAATGGGTATTTACAGCTCCTATTGCAATACAATATACCGCAGTTAACAGAAATATGATGTATGTTTTTAGGTTGTTTTTCACGCTGCAAAGATACGTATATTTATGAGGGAAATATATTTTGAAAGCAAAATTTACAATGCATATTTATATGAAACAGGTTTTAGAAACTTGTAACGAATTTGCTTAAACTAAACAGATAGAAACATAAATACAGGTGGAAATTTACACAGTAATCTCAATGAAATTTCCTTCTGGATCGAGAATAACGCTTTCGTAATAACCATCGCCTGTGGTACGTGGTTCGCTTACAACGGTGTAATGATCTTTCCGCAAGGTTTCTGTCAGTTGATTTACTTGGTATATGCTACCTACAGCTATGGCTAAATGTGCATAGCCTTGGGTAAAATCTCTTTTGGCTGGTTCTACTGTTTTGTTGGAGCTACACATTAGTTCTATACGGGTTTGTGCGTCCGCAAAAGACAAAAAATAGGAACTAAACTTGTTCAAACTATTGCTATATTTGTCGCTACTAATAGCACTAAAATAATGCTCGTAAAACTGACGCATTATTTCTAAATCTTCAACCCAAATAGATATATGATGAATGTGCATGGTAGTAAATCCTTAACATTAACCTCTCTTTACTTTCTGCAAAAAAGTAATCATAGCGTGTGCGGCAGTATCAGATGCGATGGTCGTTCCTAATTCAGTTTTTAGTGCTACATATCCCTGCAACATGGCGTTGCGATAGGCTTGGTCAAAAACTAGTTTGTGCAATTCGTTTTGTGTGTTTAATGGGGTAAAATCCTGTATGAGTAATTCTTTTACCAGTTCTTTTTGTGCAATAATGTTTACTAACGACACGTACTTAATTTTCAGTATCAATCGCAAAAATGGGGCAACTAACCACGACAAAAAAGCTTCGTAACAGACCACTTGTGGCACATTAAAGAGTGCAGTTTCTAAAGTTGCGGTACCCGATGTAACAATGGCTACATCGGCATGTTGCAACAAATCATAGGTTTTTCCATACACTATTTTGGCATCACTCCCCTGCATTAATTTGCGATACAAAGCACAAGGCAACGCATCAGTTGCTGCCACAACAAATTGATAATCAGCAAATTTCGAAAAATCCACTTGTAACATAATCGGCAAGCATGCTTCTAACTCTTGTTTACGACTACCTGGCAGTATGGCAATTATTCTTTTATCGTCCAAGGCATTTTCCAACATAAATTGAGTGCGATTTGAAGCAATTGCTTGAAAGGTCTGTACACTTTCTACCGAAGGATTCCCCACATACTGCACTTGGCATTGGTGTTTGGCATAAAAGTCTGTCTCGAACGGAAAAATCGTAAATACCTTATCTACAAACTTTTTTATATCCTTGATACGGTATTCTTTCCACGCCCATAACTTGGGAGGAATGTAATAAAAAACAGGTAGTTGCAATATTTTTTTTGCAAATTTCGCTATTTTCAAATTAAAACCAGGATAGTCAATGAGTATAACTACATCGGGGGCAAATGCCTTAATATCCTCTTTGCACAAAGCTAAGTTGCAAAAAATAGAACGTAAATTTAATAATACAGGCAGAAAACCCATAAATGCCATGTCTCGATAATGCTTTACTAATTGCAGGCCTTGTTGCTGCATCAAGTCGCCACCGAAACCTCTTACGACAGCCTCTTTGTCTTTGGCAAAAATGGAGGCAACTAAATTAGATCCGTGCAAATCGCCCGACGCTTCGCCTGCTATGATGTAATATTTCATGGGTATATTAGTTCATATTCATAAATAGCAAACTCAAGTACGGAATAAGAGCTACAATCAATCCACTTGCCATTTTAAATCGATCAGTCTTGTACGAAAAAAATATCAAAAGCAGATTGGGCAACATGCAAAACAAGATGTATTGTTGCATAAAATAAGAACCGTATAAATGAACAATACTGTCAAAAAAAGCGAGTTCACCGTGATATAAGCGCCCCCATGTGCTCAGAAACAAAGCCATCGGGAGAAAAAAGCCAGGAATAAATCCCCATAAAAAATGATTATATTTTTTCCTCATAATTCCACTTTTCTAATTCTTTTAATGCTTCGTAATCTGTAAGGTCTATTTTGCATGGTACTACCGATACATAACCTTGTGCCATCATAGCCTCATCGGTATCGGTTGCTTGTGGCTCATTGTTTACATAATTACCTGTAAGCCAATAGTAATTATTACCATAAGGATCTTCTCTTTTTACAAATTTTTCGTGCCAGTATCCATCTGCCTGACGGCAAAGTTTATATCCTTTTACCTCTTCCAATGGAGGTACGTTTACATTCAAACAGGTATTTTTGGGCAAACCCTCTACCAACACCGTTTCTGTTAGCATATACGCATATTTCATCGCTACTGTGAAATCAGCACGTGGGTCGTAATTGCACAAGGAAAATCCAATAGAAGGAATGCCTGCCCTACAGCCCTCAAAAACGCCTCCCATGGTGCCAGAATACATCACACTGGCAGAAGAGTTAGAACCGTGATTGATGCCCGAAACAATGATATCAGGCATTCTATCGAGGATGTTACAAAGGGCTAATTTGACACAATCAGTCGTAGTACCATTACAACGGTACACGGTAAGTCCATCTTTTTCAAGGTGTTTCCAAAATCGCAAGGGAGAATTTACCGTTATGGCATTCGATTGAGCGGAACGAGGTCCGTCGGGAGCTACTACCACCACATCGCCCAAAGGCGATACAGCTTCTATCAAGGAGTGAATGCCTCTTGCCTCTACTCCATCATCATTTGTTACTAATATCAAAGGTGTATTTTTCATGCGGTTCATTTAGTTACATTGTAATGCAAATATACAAAATTACACGCAATAATCACATACAATCCAATGGTATATTACCACGTAATACTCTTAATTTTTGTTTTGAAAAAATTAGCATCACCAGCATTACCTCCCTTATCATCACCTGTAAATAAGCGATAAAAACCAGCATTACCCCAACTGGCAGGTTTATCTTCTATTAGCATATCTTCTTTCGTGTCATTTACAATATAGTTACCAATCATTGCATGCCATTGTTGAATGCGAGCAATACTTTTATTGGTATCAAATAAATCATTATTTGCATTTGCTAGCTCTTTGATGTAAGCTTTGTATTGGTTTTTAAATGCAGTAATAGACATTATCTTTTTCATAAATAAACGACTGTCGTCTAATGCTCCCCAATTAAGCATGTCCTGTGTTCCTGAGTTCATTCCACTAGAAGTACCCAAGGTATTGTCATAATCGTAAGGTATGAAATAAAATTTGCCATTGCTATCAAAATAAAAGTAAAAATTATTTTTATTAAACCAATAATCGTCCCACATGCCCACCATAACGTTTACAGCGTAAGCTCTTAAAAACAAATCAACATCCATTTTTTGTTCCAAAAATGTTTTTAATTCTGCACTACCACTTGGCAAAGAAGACATTTCATTAACAAAGTTTTTTAATTGTACTTTGGCTGCAGCTAAACCATTCTTTTTATTTGTTTTCAAGTCATACACATATGTTTGCATCGTGGATGGATCTAAGGTTATATTCTCCACCCCCATCTTAGAATCATCCATTGAGCTTAAATCTGCTCCCCAATTTGCTTTCCATAAATTACCATTATCATCGGTAAATTTACCTTGTAAAACTCGGTATTTCAAATAGTCATCGTTTACCGCTTCAATGATGGAATACACACCAAAATACGCAGGTTGTGCATCGCCTTCTACATAGATTGTAAGTCGGGCATAGCTTGCTCGTGGAGCTGTCCATACGCCAAATCGCTTAAATAAATCGTAGCAATAAATTTCCCTACAATACATGGCATCATCTTTAAACCATTTTAAGTTAAAACGGTCGGTACTATACATAGATTGCCCTTTACGGTATTCGGCAAATTTAAGAGAAAAATGTGCATGATGCCAGCTTGGATTTGTGGCATTATGCATATCACGTTCACCTCCTTCGGGACGTCTTCGGCTCGAATTACCCCTTATACGTATACCAATACTGTCTAATTGGGTAGCTACACCATTTTTCTTAAACTCGATACTAGCAGGCACACATTCCTCATTACTATTATTGATATCGTAATAAGTGAGCAAAGCATTCCAATCTTTCAATTTCACAGTCAACTTAATCTCTGGAAGAGCTGTTATATCAAAAATATATTCACTTTGGTCAACACCAAATTCTATGCTGTCTACTGCTTGCAATGGAACAACTTGTGTTGTTTGGTTGTTTTTATGTAATGTTAAAGTTGAATATTCAGAGGGTTTTTCTGGTAGTGCTTGAAAGTTTATGCTATCAAGTAGCGAAGTAAACAATCTAATATCCACAGCATCAGAACGATGTACATGAATTTTGGTCTGACCAAAAAGCGTACAAAGCAAACTTGTGTAAAAAATAAACATAATACATCTTTTCATACCAATCAGATTTTAAGGTTTTGAAATATTCAGCCATTTTATATATGAAAGTACTAACACTTGTCTCATTTACCAATAAATGCTTTTAATCTTTGTTTTAAAGAAATTAGCATCACCATTCTCTCCTCCTTCATCATTTCCAGAAAGAATACGGTAAAATTCGCAATTTCCCCATGAACCAGGTACATCTACTAAGTTCATATCTT
>JAGNUZ010000063.1 GCA_017986765.1 Paludibacteraceae bacterium
TATACTGTTACGCTAACCTTAACTCAACATAGTATGAATACATCACGTACTAGCACGTCCTATAGGTTATCCAATGCCAATGACAGATTATTGGTACATCATTTATGTACAGGAATTAGGCAAGCCGCATACTGGTCACTTTACTCTTAAACGATAAAAAAGAGGCCGCAGGAAAGTTTTTTCCTGCGGCCTCTTTTTATTGTATGGATTTCTTAATTACGCCAATTTTTTGCGTTCATCCATCAAGGCATCAATTACCGCAACAGCTGTAACGTTTACAATATCCCTCACAGAGCTTTCAATATCAAGAATGTGAATAGGTTTTTTCAAGCCCATTTGTATTGGACCAATGCTATCTGCTAAGCCCATTTCTAGCAATAATTTGTACGCACTATTTGAGGAACTCAAACTAGGAAAAATCAAGGTATTCACTTTCTTTCCTGCTAATTTTGAAAATGGATATTTAGCATCACGTAACGCCGTATTCAGGGCAAAATTAACCTGCATTTCTCCATCAATCTGAATTTCTGGATTTTCTACGTGTAACTCTTCTATTACTTGGTGTATAGTAGCTGGACTACCAGTAGGTTCTGCACCAAAATTGGTGTACGACACCATTGCCATAACAGGCTCGTATCCAAACAGTTGAACTGACTGATGTGTTAGTTTTACAATATCCTTTAAGGTATCATGCGATGGATCTCTATTGATAAGCGTATCCGCAAAAAAGTAAATCCCCTGCTTGGTATTCAAAATGTGCATCGCACCAATGTGGTTCAGTCCTTCACGTATGCCAATTACTTCTTTGGCAACTTGCACCGAATCGGCATATTTAGAATATACACCTGTAATCAAAGCATCGGCTTGTCCCATTTCCACCATCATCATGCCAAAATAGTTCCGCTCATACATTTTCTCATACGCATCTTCAAAGGTCATACCTTGGCGGCAACGCTTTTCTGTAAACTTATGCGCAAACTCTAAGCGTCTATTGTCTTCCCTATCATGGCGTAAATTGACAATCTCAATGCCTTCTAAGTTGATATTATTTTCGCTAGCGATACGTGCAATCTTCTCTTCATTGCCCAGCAATACAGGAAAACAAATACCCTCTTTGAGAGCCGCTTCTGCTGCTTTGAGCATATTAATGTGGTTGGCTTCGGAGAAAATTACGCGTTTTGGTCGTTGACGAGCAGTTTCATAAATATAGCGAAGTATCTTATTATCGCGTCCCATCAATTCTTGCAACTTGGCATCATATGCCTCCCAATTATCAATAGTTTTGCGTGCAACACCTGAATCTATAGCTGCTTTTGCTACGGCAGGGGCTACAATTGTAAGCAAACGTGGATCCAAAGGTTTAGGAATAATATACTCTCTATTAAAACTTAATTTCTTTACATTATAAGCCGCACTTACCACATCAGGGACAGAATGTTTGGTTAACTCAGCAATGGCTTTTACTGCAGCCACCTTCATTTCTTCGTTAATCTTAGTAGCACGCACATCCAATGCTCCTCTAAAAATATAAGGAAAGCCCAACACATTATTTATCTGATTAGGATGATCGGAACGCCCAGTCGCAAAAATAATATCCTTACGAGAGGCTATTGCCTCTTCGTAGGAAATTTCGGGATTTGGGTTAGCCAATGCAAAAACAATGGGGTCATAATTCATGCTACGTATCATCTCGGCTGACAATACGCCTTCTACTGATAAACCTAGAAAAACATCAGCATCTTTCACCGCTTCTTCTAAGGTTTTAATTGTTCTGTCTGTTGCAAACGGTTTTTTTCTGTCGTTCAAATCAGTACGTTGCTTATTGATAACCCCTTTGGAATCGAGCATCACAATATTCTCCAACTTAGCTCCCAATTGTATATACAGCGAGGCACACGAATTAGCGGCTGCCCCTGCTCCATTCACTACAATTTTCACTTCCTCAATATTTTTCCCTGTCAATTCGAGAGCATTTATCAATCCTGCTGACGATATAATAGCTGTACCATGTTGGTCGTCGTGCATAATCGGAATATCCAAATCACGTTTGAGCGTTTCTTCTATTTCAAAACACTCTGGGGCTTTAATATCTTCTAAATTAATGCCACCAAAAGTAGGTGCAATTGCTTTCACCACTTCGATGAATTTCTTAGGGTCTTTTTCGTTTACTTCGATATCAAACACATCAATACCTGCAAAAATTTTAAACAAAAGTCCTTTTCCCTCCATCACAGGCTTACCTGCTATAGCCCCTATATCTCCCAATCCCAACACAGATGTTCCGTTCGAGATTACTGCAACTAGGTTGCCTTTTGCCGTATAATCATACGCTTTATTCGGGTCTTTTTCTATCTCCAAACACGGCTCTGCTACTCCAGGGGAATACGCAAGAGATAAATCTCGCTGCGAGCTATACGGTTTGGTCGGTACTACTTCAATTTTACCAGGTTTACCTTCTGAATGATAGCGAAGAGCTTCCTCTTTATTTACTTGTGCCATATATATACTGTTATTTACTTTTATTCTGTAAGAAAAAATCATGCAAATCTACAAAAATAATCGCATTTATTAATTTTTACTTACATTAATTCATATTGATTTTTGTTTTTTTTATACTTTCCAGCTTACTTTCATCACAATTTTACCTATGTGTTCGCTCGCTTCCATCCGTTGATGTGCCAATCCAATATCATTCCATTCCATTACCGTATCAATAACTGGGTGCAATTCTCCTGTTGCAAATAGAGGCAAGGCATACGCTGCAAATTCTTTGGCTAACTTACGGTGAAATACTAAAGGACGATTTCGCAAAGTAGAACCTACAATCGTTATTCGTTTACCAATCACTTTACGCAAATCAACACCCGAAACCTCCGAGCCACCCATCAAGGCAAGCATCACCATGCGTCCATCTGTGGCTAAAGCCGTAATATTATCATTAAAGTATGATGCTCCCAAAAAATCGACCAGCACATGAATACTATTCTTTCCTACCGTTTCTATCCACGCTCCTGCACGGTAATCAATACATGTATCTGCTCCTAAATTGCTACAAACTTGGTGCTTGTGAGCAGAGGCTGTTACTAAAACTTCTGCTTTCAGACTTTTAGCCAACTGTACAGCTGCTGTGCCTACACCACCTGATGCAGCATGCAACAAAACGCGTTGATTGGCTTGTAGCTGACCTTGCCACACCAATGCCAAATAAGCGGTAAGAAAAGCTTCGGGTATAGCCGCGGCCTCTTCAAAACTCATATTCGCAGGTATTTGCCAGAGCATCTGTTCGTCAATAGCTACATAGCTCGCATAACCGCCACCCGCAATCAAACCAAACACCCTATCACCGACCTTCCATATGGACGAAGACGGTGCTTGTGCCACCGTACCTGCTATTTCTAAACCCATGAGCGGACTAGCACCAGCTGGTGAGGGATATTTCCCTTTGCGTTGAAGAATATCTGCTCGGTTTACACCAAAGGCTACTACCTGAACCAATACTTCTTCGTTTTGTAAAACTGGACTATCTATGTCCGCTATATACATTGTATCGATATCGCCGATACCGCTTTGTATGATTGCTTTCATGCTGTATTCTTTCATTATTAGTATCTTACAAAGATACGTAAGTTAGGGATAACTAAAAAGAAATAGCCTACTTGTTGTAGCCTTCAAATGTTAAACAATAAAAAAGACCTACACCAATATGGGTAGGTCTTTTGAGTAAGATAAACTATGTTCAGTGTACGTTCTTTTGGGGTGTTTTTATCAAGTTAACCAACAGAGCACCCAAGAGTAACATTACTCCTGCAACAATATACGAGCCACTATATGTACCCGTAAGGTCGGCAACCATGCCACCTAAAATTGGACCAACAATACCTGCTATACCCCAACTTGTGAATATAATACCATAGTTTACACCTAAATTTTTCACACCAAAAAAATCGGCAGTTACAGCTGGAAACAAGGCAAACAAAGCTCCATAAGCAATACCTGCTACTGCAAAACCTATGATTAATAACGGAAATGAGGTGTAGAATGAGAAAATAAACATATTTATTGCTTGGAGCAAAAAGACAAACAACAAGCCTTTTGTGCGTCCCATTTTATCAGAAAGGAAACCGCCTATTACACGACCAGACGTATTAAAAGCTGCAAAAACCATCACTAACCAAAAAGCATTTATATCAGGATTGGCTGTTTGCACACGAGCAATGCTCACAATATGACCAATAAGCATTAACCCCGCCGTTGCACTAAGGAAATACGTTAACCAAAGCAAATAGAATGGTTTTCTTTTCAACATTTGTTGCCAAGTAAAATCAAGAGAATTTGCTACCGCAGGTTTACCCGCTTTTACTTTAGGAATATAATCTGCAGGTGGATTGTGCAAAATAGCACCAAAAATGGCCAAAGAAATGATGGCAATAATACCCAATATCATAAACGTTTCTTGCACACTATTTGTTTGCAACAAGGAATTGGTAAGAGGTGCCATAAAAATAGACGATATACCAATACCTGCAACTACAATACCTGCAATTAAGCCTTTCTTACGTGGCTCAAACCATTTAATGGCAGCGGGTGTAGCTGCAGAATAAGCAAAACCCATACCCAAACCAGCAATAACACCAAAGGTAAGTACCATCATCCAAGGCGTATTTACAAAAGCAGACAATAAAATACCAAGCCCAAAAAGAATACCTCCACCTAAGGCGACCACTCGTGGACCAAATTTATCTTGTAATTTTCCTCCAAAAACAGTCATAAATGCCAATAAGGCAACACATACGGTGTAAGGAAGAGTGGCTTCTGTATTCGTCCAGCCATCTTCGACTAAGGCGGCTTTAATTACACTCCAAGAATACAGTAATCCCAAAATTAAATTAATCCCCATGGCTGAGAATGTTACAATCCAAGCGGTTGCTTTCTGATTTGAACTCATTTTTGTTTGTTTATGGTTGCTTTTACTGTGAAAATATACGTTTGCACACATTGCAACGGAACTATTTTCACACAATCGAGACAAAGAAAAGTATTTTTATTTAATTAATGACATAAAACTAAAATTGAAGACCAATAAAAGTACCGCAAACGTTTGTTCTGTTTCAAACCTAACAATCAATACTTTCTTGTCAATATAAATTATCAAATGCTGTTTTTATAGCGTTATTTTTTATACTTTTGATGTTGATTTCAAGAAAATATCAAAAAAGACAGCAGACTCATGATTATTGAAGAGAATATTTTATTTGCTTTTTCGTTAACCTTATTTGCGGGTCTTGCTACAGGTATTGGTAGTTTGATGGCTTTCTTTTCAAAAAAATTTAATCCTAATTTCTTATCTGGTGCATTGGGATTTTCTGCGGGTGTAATGATATATGTTTCTTTTGTTGAGATTTTTGCAAAAGCGAAAGATTCTTTAATTGTATCGGAAGGCGAAGTTATTGGCTACTGGATGACGGTTGGTGCTTTTTTTGCGGGCATTGCCTTAATTGCAATTATTGACAAGCTCGTACCTTCAGCAGAAAACCCTCATGAAATAAGTAATCTTGAGGAAGACAATATAAAAAAGGACAAAGAAAAAGAGAAACTCTTGCGGATGGGTTTGTTTTCGGCATTGGCTATTGCTATTCATAATTTTCCCGAAGGCTTAGCAACTTTCACAGCTGCTTTGACTGACCCTGCCTTGGGTATCAGTATCGCAGTAGCTATTGCCATTCACAACATACCCGAAGGCGTTGCCGTATCTGTACCTATTTATTACGCTACTAAAAGCAGGTCTAAAGCATTTTGGATATCACTTCTGTCTGGTTTAGCCGAGCCTGTGGGTGCGATTATCGGATTTGTTATTCTTCGTCCATTTTTAAACGAAACTATTTTGGGTGTCATTTTTGGTGCAGTGGCAGGTATTATGGTGTATATTTCACTCGATGAATTATTACCTACTGCGAGCCAATATGGCAAACACCACATAGCTATTGGCGGACTTATTGCGGGCATGGCTATCATGGCTGTTAGTTTATTATTATTTGCATAAAAAAATGGGAACTATGAAACTTTCATTTTTACAATCATTTGGCGTTCTTCTTTGCATATTAATGTGTGTATCGTGTGGACTTCGTTCTGTAACGAAACAAGAATTATCTTCTATAAGCACTCATACCACAACGGTCAATGGTCAAACACGGGCTTACAAAGTTGTTATTCCTACTAAAATAAAAGGGGATCCATTATTACCCTTGGTCATTGCATTACACGGCAATGGAGGAAATGCAGAAACACTTATTAAGGAAACGAAATGGGACGTCAAGGCTACTACCGAAAACTTTATTTTAGTTGCTCCAGAAGCATCACGACCAATACCCAACAAGCCTCGTAACCAACGAAACAATCGTCAAACATGGAACGACGGCTCAGGAAGGTTCCATTCGGGAGTACAAAATATTGATGACGTAAAGTTTATTATGCAGATGCTAGATGAACTCGAAAGTCGATACCCCATCAATAAAAATCAAATTTTTGTTACAGGATTTTCCAATGGGGCTTCCATGACTTTTCGCTTAGCAATGGAAGTAAACCGTATTGCGGCCATTGCTCCCGTAGCAGGAATTAATTGGATGAATAAGGCTTCAGTACAACATCCAATTTCTCTGTTGTACATTATTGGAGCACAAGATAATGCCAACCCGATGGGAGGTGGAGTTACAAAAATGGCAAATGGAAGAATACTTGAAACAACCGTGAAACCAGCTATTTATACCAATATAGAAAAATGGGCTACGCTCATTGATTGCCCATCTAAACCGAGTACTTTTACCCTCTCTGAAGGCCTTACAGGCTTACGTTTTACAAATTGTGCCAACAACACCCAAATAGAGTATATCATCGTAGATAACTTGGGGCATGTATGGCCTGGTGCTACACAGCTAGTACCCAAAGCAATAGTAGGAAGTGCTTCGAACAAGCTCAACGCAACAGATTATATTTGGGACTTTTTTAAAAAAGAAATCCTAAAGCAATCATCTAAATAAACACCTTAAAAACAAAAAATATGGATATTGAAAGTGTAAAATTGGCATTTAACAAGCTAATAACAGATATTTCGACTTGGATACTGTATGATTTTACCTACATATTTATTAGTTTAGCTATTATTATCGTGCTAATAAAAATTTCAAACTATTTATCTCGCCAATTAGAAAAAGCAATACTCAAACGTTCGGATGCCCTGCACAACAAGGAAGCTCAAAAAAGAGCTAAAACCTTAATGAGTATTGGACGAGGTATTGTTCGACTGATTCTATGGGCTATTTTCATTTTGCTCACGCTCAAACGTATTGGCATAGAAATAGCACCTATTATAGCAAGTGCAGGTATTGCGGGGATTGCACTCGGCTTTGGTGCACAGGAACTAATTCGCGACTTTTTGGCAGGCTTCTTTGTGTTGCTCGAAAATCAAATTAGAACAGATGATATTGTTGTGGTAAACGGTACTCTAGGGGCGGTTGAGAAAATTGAATTACGCACAATTCGCTTACGCGATCACTCGGGCGTAGTACATATTTTTCAGCATGGAAAGATTAACACCCTTTCTAATATGACAAAAGAATGGTCTGCCTTGGTATTTGAGGTGGGCGTCGCGTACAAAGAAGATGTGGACATCGTAATGAATCTAATGAAGTCTG
>JAGNUZ010000064.1 GCA_017986765.1 Paludibacteraceae bacterium
CCCGTACAACATGCGAGCGTGCAATGGAATGGCAAAGATCTAGCCGAAATGGAAAGCAAAGCTACCGAAGTAGGCGTGCTATCATTTGATGCTGACGAGGATATTCGTTCATTAAAACAATACGTACTTTACGGATTAAAAGGCATGGCTGCTTATGCCGAACATGCTGCTAATTTGGGCAAAGAACAAGACGATATTTACACATTTATCGAAGAAGCTTTGGTAGCAATTATCGAACCTGCAACATTAGACGCTATGCTTGCCCTTGTCATCAAAACAGGTAAGTACGGTGTAAAAGTAATGGCATTATTAGACGGAGCCAACACGGGCAGTTACGGTAATCCCGAGATAACAAAAGTAAATATCGGCGTGGGTACAAAACCTGGTATTTTGGTGAGTGGACACGACCTCAAAGACTTAGAAGAACTACTTGATCAAACAGCAGGATTGGGTATCGACATCTATACGCACTCAGAAATGTTGCCTTCACACGCCTACCCAATGTTCAAAAAACACCCTCATTTAGTGGGTAATTATGGCAATGCTTGGCACAAACAGCTCGAGGAATTTGAATCATTCAACGGACCTATTTTATTCACAACCAATTGTTTAGTTCCACCTCGAACAGCTACTACATACAACCACCGTGTATTTACGTCAGGTTCAACAGGTATGCCACAATGGAAACACATTGATGCACGTTTAGCTAACGGTCAAAAAGATTTCTCTGAAATCATCGCTTTAGCTAAAACTTGCCCAGCTCCTACCGAAATCGAAACAGGTGAACTAACCATCGGATTTGCACACAATCAAGTGTTATCGTTAGCTGACACTATTCTTGACAATATCAGACAAGGAAACATCAAAAAAATGGTGGTCATGTCAGGATGTGATGCACGTCACAAAACTCGTCAATATTATACTGATTTTGCGGCAGCCTTGCCAAAAGACACGCTCATTCTGACTTCTGGCTGCGCCAAATTCCGCTACAACAAATTACAACTGGGCGATATCAACGGGATACCTCGTGTATTGGATGCTGGACAATGTAACGATTCCTACTCATGGGCTGTAGTAGCCATGAAACTGCAAGAAGTTCTTGGACTAAAAGACATCAACGAATTGCCAATCGTATTTAACATTGCTTGGTACGAGCAAAAGGCAATTATCGTTCACTTGGCTTTGCTATACTTAGGCGTAAAAGACACACATATCGGACCAACATTACCTGCGTTTATGACACCAAACGTACTGAAAATGGTAACTGAAAAATTCGGCGTACGTGGCAATACAACAGTAGAAGAAGATATGGCTATATTCGAGTTAAACTAATCTAACTATTTCTCCATACTAGCATTAAGGGCTAACAGAAATTTCAAACTGTTAGCCCTTATTTATTGAGCAAAATAATTTTCCTATCTTTGCGTATGCCTATGTATAACCTCCTTACAGTAAAAAATTCAACATGCACGCTGACAAACCATTTCTTCATTATGATAGTTCGTGGCTAAGCTCATTCTACAAGACTTCTTCGAACAAAGAAAATATGCTTAGAAGTAATGATAAAATTTCAGTAGCACCCTATGAAGTTCTATTCGATTACAGAAAACACTGCCTTCCCGATTGGGGAATATGCCGCTATGTAGGTGAATATCAGCTACCGAATGAATTAATTCCTATCAAAGAAAGAACATTGGCATTCTTTCATAACAATGGACTATTATATAAAGGCGATAATACCTGCCCTCGTCTTAAAAACTGCATAGTAGAAAATGGAAAGTTAATCCTCTATATTGAAAAAGCAAGCTATTACGACCAAGTTGCCACCAACCTTTCGCTCGATTATCCGTTAAACGGACAAGAATCCGCCCTCCTTGGAGCAAATACACTTAGAGAATGGGACATGGTACAATCGGACACACCAAAAGATAATTTGCCCACGCTCGAAAGTTCTAAACTTGCTAATACCATTGGCGTTGCTTTAGGCGTAATTGTCAAAAACAAACAAGGCGAAAAAATATTTTTAACCAGACAAAGAACCT
Source organism: Paludibacteraceae bacterium (assembly GCA_017986765.1). GTDB lineage: Bacteria > Bacteroidota > Bacteroidia > Bacteroidales > Paludibacteraceae > JAAYPI01. Next base: position 2,043 of record JAGNUZ010000064.1, read on the forward strand.
CAACCGTAGCAGTAGCTGCAAACAAACATGTATTGCCTTTCTCATTTTCATTAAATTTCGAACCGTCAGATTTTACTATCGGACAAGAAAAATCATTCTTCGAGCTTATAAAGCCCGATTTTATAAACGAGCAAGCAGAAGAATTAGGCATAGAATCGGACTTATTCAATTTTGAGAATGTGAAACCTCTTGCTTTGTGTAGAGAATTATGCAGAGGAGGGAAACCGCAACTTTTCTGCGAAATAGAACTCAATATTTATTTTGAAGAAATCACAAAAAGAATTACAGAAAATATCCTGCCTCAAAAAGAATTTACAAATACCCTTCAAAGATTTACTTTGCTAAAAGCACAAAATGCGTTCGACACCTTGTCGCCAGAAATGAAAGGATTTGTGGCATTGAAAGGTGAATAGAACAAAAAAAAAGAGTAGCAACCTTTTAATAAGCCAATACTCTTTCTATTTTTTAAACCTATAATCGAAAACAAGTTTAATTCGTAGATTACAGCAATCTTGCAATATTATTTCTTTTCCCTCAACTTCTGTTCCCAACGCCAAGCTGAACCTAGAATTTCCTCTACCGTTTTGCTCGCTTTCCAGCCTAGTTCATTGTTTGCATGAGAGGCATCTGCCCATACTTTTTCTATATCACCTGCTCTTCTGCCTACCACTTGGTAACTCAAATTCGCACCTGTTACTTCTTCAAATTTCTTTACAATTTCCAATACCGAAAGTCCAACACCTGTGCCAATATTAAAAATTTCGGGATTCGCTTTGCCTTTTCCTTTCAACATACGCCCTACCGCTACCACATGTGCTTTGGCTAAATCCACTACGTGTATATAATCGCGAATACAAGAGCCATCAGGAGTATCATAATCATCGCCATACACACTCAAGGTTTGGCGTATGCCTATGGCGGTTTGCGTTACATAAGGCATCAAATTTTGAGGTATACCATTGGGTAACTCGCCAATTTTAGCACTTTCATGTGCTCCTACTGGATTGAAATAGCGGAGAATAATAGCATTAATTGACGGGGTAGAAAAAACGGTATCCGTAATTATCTCCTCACCTATTTGTTTGGTATTACCATAAGGTGACAAGGCTACTTTTATAGGCGATTTTTCCGTTACGGGCAACACATCTGGCTGTCCATATACCGTACACGAAGATGAAAATACAAGATTTGGAATCTCAAATTTTGGCATCAACTCCAACAAATTCATCAATGACACCAAATTGTTGCGGTAATACAAAAGAGGTTTTTCGATGGATTCATTTACCGCCTTGCTTGCCGCAAAATGAATAATAGCTTGTGCATCAGCATGTGCATCAAATACCTTTTTTAAAGCTTCGTAATTGGTGCAATCCATTTCTTCAAAATGTGGCCTGATGCCCGTAATAGAGACAATGCCTTGCAACACATCTTTCGATGAATTGGACAAATTGTCAATAATTACCACTTCATAACCAGCTGTTTGTAGTTCTACCACGGTGTGCGAACCAATGTACCCTGCACCTCCTGTAACAATAATTTTTGCCATACTATCTTATCCTATATTTGAGTACAAAGATACGTATTTTTCGCAGACCTGCCCGATGATACTGAGTGCAACGTTAAAAATAAGCTGAATTTTCTAAAAAAACACAGCAAATTTGTGTATCTAAGTCTTTATATCTACTTTTGACATCAGAATATGGGAAGAATTGTAGCTATCGACTATGGAAAAAAACGTGTAGGCATTGCCGTAACAGACACGTTGCAATTGATTGCTAATGGTTTAACTACTGTTTCAAGCAAAGAGATTTTTTTATTTCTAGAAAAATATATTCTGGCAGAACCTGTGGATAAAATCATTGTCGGATTGCCCAAGCAGATGAACTATGAGCCATCTGAGTCGATGAAATACATTACTCCTTTTGTGCAAACACTAAAAAAAAAGATGCCTCATATTCCCATTGAATTTATAGATGAGCGTTTTACCTCTGTGTTAGCTCACCGCACCATGCTCGAAGCAGGGTTGAACAAAAAAGCAAGACAAAACAAAGCTTTAGTAGATACGATTAGTGCAACCATTATGCTACAAAGTTATTTAGAAAGCACAAAACAAAATAATTTACCAATATGATACGCCCCATTACAGTATATGGAGACGCTGTGTTAAGAAAAATAGCAGCTCCTATTGACAAAGATTATCCTCAGTTGACCCAACTCATTGCCGACATGTTCGACACCTTAACCTATGCCGAAGGTGTAGGTTTGGCTGCTCCACAAATCGGGCTACCGATACGCTTGTTTATTGTCGATTTAACTATCTTAGCTGATGAAGAGCCTAGCTTTACAGACTTTAAAAAGGCGATGATAAACCCTACTATTACTTCGTTTGAAGGAGAAGAAACGACACTTGAAGAAGGATGTTTAAGCATCCCTGGTATTTCTGAGACAGTACGTAGAAAAAACACTATCACCATCGAATATTACACGGAAAATTGGGAAAAACGCACCGAAACATATAGTGGATATCCCAGTAGAGTAATGCAACACGAATACGACCACATTGAAGGACACGTATTTACAGATAGAATATCGCCCATGCGACGACAAATGATTTCCTCTAAACTATCATCTATCTCGAAAGGAAAGTTTTCGTGCCACTATAAGGTCAAGAAAAACTAATAGTTGATATTTTTAAGAAGAGTAAAAATCTGTGAAGACAAGTGTTCAATTCCATCATTTTTAATAATGTAATCAGCTTTGGCTTCCCGCTCTTCGTCAAGCATTTGGTTATTGATACGAGCTTCTACTTCTGGATACGTAATTTTATCCCGATGCATAATACGGTCAATACGTATTTGCAGGGGAGCTGTTACCACAATGGTTTTGTCCACATATTTGTCAAACCCACTTTCAAACAAAATACCAGATTCCATCACCACCACCTTGTCGCCAGTATGTTGGATGCACCAAAGCTCAAACTGGGAAAATACTTGAGGATGAATAATTCCGTTTATTTTCTTCAATAAATCGGCATCTTCAAATATTTGTTTCGCTACAAAACGGGCATTTACCACGTCATTTTTATACGCTTCCTCACCAAGTAGATTAGTAATTTCCTTACGTACTGTTGGATTCGTATTCGTAATTTCTTTGCCTATAATATCGGAATAAAAAACAGCTATACCTATCGTTTCCAACAATTTACACACATGCGATTTTCCACTCCCTATACCACCAGTAATACCTAATTTTAACATCCGCTTATTCTTTTATCTCTATCAAACAATCAACTTCCATGATGTTCGTCTTAACATTATGTACATATGCAGGAAATTTTTCCAGCGTTATAAGTTGCTGCCTTGATGTGCTTTTTACAATAGTAGCATAATCGACTGTGAGCAAGAAGTTCGATGCTTTCAATTGATTGTATTTACTTTTCCCAACCTGAAAACGCACTTCAACTTCTGACGGAATCGTTCTTACAGTCAGATTATTAGGGAGATTCAGTACCGTAACAGGAACAAGTAGAGAAGATTCTGTAAACATCTCAACAGGCAAAAACACCGAAACCTTAGCTGGATATATATGCGTATGCGGAATTGCTTTCAGAAAAACAGGCACAGTCAACGAATCTTTTAGATTATCTTCCTTCAACTCTTCTGTATAAACGAAAAGAATGGTATCCAGCATTTCTTTTGCACCATAAATAGTAACTTCAGGAGGAGAAATAACGATATCGTCAGCCAAATTATACTGTGTCTGATACGATATATTATCCAACAATTTTACAGGAACACGCTTTTTACTTAATTTTATTCGCCGAAAATCCATTGTTTGCGGATAATATTCTTGAATAACAGAAGTAGAAGAAATTTTATCGACAATGTGTTTTTCAAACACGCTACTAGTAGAAACATTCATACTATTTTGCACAAACGTATATCGACTAAAATCAAACACCAAAGAGTCAAAAAAACGAGTTTGTTTATACACGAGCAAACTCACACCCTTATCCCGAATCTTCACATCAACATGGGTCGGCATATCGTTAAGAATTTGTATATCCACAGGCACATTCCTATAGGAGATAGGAATAGAAACACGTGTTTCATATACCTTATCGAGCACCACAACAAACCAAAAAATAGTTGCTGCTATACAAAAAAACAAAAAGATCAAGGCGTTCTTATTTAGCAAGAGCGCCTTCATCTTATTTGTTAGGTCATTCAAAAAAATAGACAGCCTATTCACATACATGTTTCGGCAGTTAAATAAAACATTCTAGCGAGTAGTAGGAGCATCTGCTGCAGTAGCAAATACAGAATTTTTATCTACTGTTACGCGTACATTATCTGCGATTTCTAGTACAAAAGAATCTTGTTTGATATCTTTTACTTTACCATAAATACCACCTGTGGTAATCACTTTATCGCCAACGGCAATTGTATCGCGAAATTTCTTAATTTCTTTTTGCTTTTTCATTTGTGGTCTAATCATAAAGAAATAGAAAACCACAAAAATAAGAGCCATCATAATCAAAGAACCATATTGTCCCATTGGTCCATCGGCTGTTGCGCCTGCTTGTAATAAAATGCTTAACATATTTATATTGTTTTAAAATTTGAACAAATTTAATTCTTTTATTTCGTATCTTTTGAGAAAAAACCTACTTTTAATAATTTATTTGAGTTTCTTAACGATGTTACGACTGTATCCAACACTCCATTTACAAATACACTACTTTTATCCGTGCTATACACCTTCGCTATTTCAATGTACTCATTCAAACTTACATTAACAGGTATAGACGGAAAATCCGTAATTTCAGCAAGTGCTACTTTCATAATTACCCTATCGATAAAGGCAATTCTATCTATTTCCCAATTTTTAGTATATTCTTCAATCAATTGGGTAAATTGTTTGTCTTCCAACACGGCATTGCGAATAAGTTTGAGAGCAAATTCCTTGTCATCCACCTCTTTGTACATGGGCAATATCTCTTGATACGCCCCATTTTCAGCAGCAAAACGTTTGATTGTTTTTTCCACAAAACTCACCACTATTTCGATATCATCATTCCAAAAAATACTCAAAGACTCCAACCTATCGTTTAACGTTTCGTCGGGCAATAATATTTTTTTGTATAATTTTCTCCACATTTGTTTATCTGCCTCATAGCTACTTTCTTTAGTCGCCATATAATCCTGATATACAGAAGATTCGAGTATAGAATCATACAGCTTCTTCACTAAATCAGTATCCTCCGACCACGAAATTTTCTTGTCGGCTACATACGCATTAAGCGTAATATTGGTCTTTAACTGTGCGATATACAAATTATCAACAAACCGCACATTTGGATTTAAGTCCTCTTCTGTAGGACGAAGTTTTCTCCTGCCCAAATCTATTTTTTTTTGAGCATACTCAGTAATATCTATGGATAAAAGAAGTAAGAGGTTGTAGAGTTCATAGGTCTTTTCTAAACTAAAGAGTAAATCCTTTTCTGCAGACGAAAGCGTTTTACCAGAGTTGTTTAAAAAAGCGTACATTATCTGTACTGTTTTGATGCGAATTAAAGTTCTATTTATCATCTTTATGATACAAGTTTATAATACAAAGATAGGGTATATT
>JAGNUZ010000065.1 GCA_017986765.1 Paludibacteraceae bacterium
TCAGGAGCAAATTGTACAGGTACACCTAATAATTTTTCTACGTGTTTTAGAATGTGTTGCAAAGAATAATTTTGATCTGGATTCTTTTTCGGACGTCCCAAGTGCGAAGCAATAATAACACTACCGCCATCAGCGATAATTTTTTTCAAAGTTGGCATTGCTGCACGAATACGCGTGTCATCCGTAATGCTGAAGTTTTCGTCGAGAGGAACGTTAAAGTCCACACGTACAAATACTTTCTTTCCAGCAAAATTAAATTTGTCAATAGTTTGCATATCAGTTTATTGTTAAGTTAAGTTGTTCTTTTTTTCTAAAACGTACAAAGGTAAAAAAATTATTTTGTAAAAAATGCACTTGTCAATAACATTGTCCAAAAATTTCCACTACGACCAACGCCTATAGAAGTTGTCGTCGGATTCATTAGATTTTTGCACGATTCTACGTTATTCAACCAATGGTCAATGACAATGCTTTCTTTGCCTTGCACGTAGCAAATGTTTTCACGGATATTTTTTGCCTTTACATCGCCTTTTTCTAATCTGTCTTCAAGAGTAGAGCCGTCGGTGCCTACATGGCTTAAATACACAAAATTGTTTTCGTTTTTACTCCAATAAGTAAATAAGTCTTCGCTGTGATTTTTTGCAATATCAGCGAGTTTATTGTTCCAAATTACTTCATTTACAGGTTTTAGATTCTCGTTTCCACAATAGCAACCGTCTGTCCGAATCTCGTTGACAAGTTGAAGCAATAGTTTTTCATCAAATGAGTGTTGTGCTGATAGAGAAAATATGCATAATAGTGTACTTATTCCTAAAAAAAGTCGATTCATGTTCAGTGTAGTTTTTTGATACGCAAATGTAGTGAAAATTATATGAACTATCTTGTTAGTGTCTAAAAAGAGCATTCTTTTTTTAGACTATGAATATCTTCCGATTATGTGTGTTTCCTATTTATATGTAGTTAAAATTGGAAATAAATAAATGGTTGAGAACCCGCAGAAGCTGTGGCATAGAGTATCCAATACACTAAACCTAAAAGGATAGCTTTTACTACTAAAGGCATTAGATTAAATGTTTTTTGCATAAACAGAATACCTTTTTCTGGGATAAAATGGGTAACAAATCCTAGAGCTATCAATAAAAATACATTTTTATAGGCTATGATAATTACTTGCCATTGATGTAGGTCAAATGTAAGTTGACTAATGTTTTCGATGATAGTAAAGGCTGTTGAAAAATCTTTGGCTCTAAAAAATAGCCAACAAAATGCAACAAAATGGAATGTTAGTATAACTTGTATTGTGCGAATAATGGCGTTTTTGGGTAATGTAATAAACTGACCAACAAATCGTTCGATAGTTAATGCAAGTCCGTGTAGAGAACCCCAAACCACAAATTTCCACGAAGCACCGTGCCACAATCCTCCTAAAATCATGGTGAGTGATAAATTGACATATGTTCTGATGTTTCCTTTTCGATTTCCGCCAAGTGAGATGTATAAATAATCGCGTAACCAGGTGGATAAAGAAATGTGCCATCTTTTCCAAAATTCAGTAACTGTAGCTGATTGATAGGGTGTTCGGAAGTTTGCAGGTAACTTAAATCCCATTAATAATGCCAAGCCAATAGCAATATCCGAATATCCCGAAAAGTCGCAATATATTTGAATAGCATATCCATAAGAGGCCATTAGATTTTCAAAAGAGGAATAACTATTGGGCATATCAAATACCCTATCGACAAAGTTCGATGATATGTAGTCGGAAATAATAGCTTTTTTTATTAAGCCACCAATAATAAGGAATAAGGCAAGGTTAAATTCCTCTTTTGTTAAGTGTAATCGTTTGTATATCTGAGGGATAAAATCACTGGCTCTTACTATTGGACCAGCGACTAATTGAGGAAAAAATGAAACAAAAAAGAGAAAATCGATAAAGCTTTTGGTTGGTTCCAAATGTCTTCTATATACATCAATCGTATAACTTAACGTTTGGAATGTGTAAAATGAAATACCGACAGGAAGAATTATGTTTGCGAAAGTCATGTTTTCATTGAAAAGCGTATTGAAATTATCAATTAAAAAATTAGTATATTTAAAATAAGCCAACATGCCTAAATTGATAATTAGGCTCAGCATTAAATAGATATTTCTCGTAAGTTGTTTTTTCTCAACAAAAATTAATCGTGATAGATAATAGTCTACAACCGAGGAGAAAATAAGTAACCAAAAGTAATGTCCGCTGCATTTGTAATAAAAGAAGAGAGAAAATAAAACCACATATGTGATGCGGAAATAGTGTGTTTTTTTAGATAAAATGTAGACAAAATAAAATATGACAAACAAGCCCAAAAATAAGGCACTATTAAATAAAAGTGGTTGTTTCGGATTGTAAATAAACCAATTTTGAACCGTTTCTATATCGAGACCCCCTACAGTGGTTGTAAACCAATTTTGTAGATTAAATAATTTGCTCACTATTATTTCTCTAGTTTATATTGTTCGTATGATTTTACAAAAGTTTGAACAAACATTTCTCCTTGTTTCTCGTACCCTTCTTTTGAATAATGTACTTGATCTGTAGCCATATAGCCTGCTTGACTGTTGCTATCAATTGCTTCATTACCTCCAAAAATATCTAGCAAATCCCACACGGCATAGTCTAAAGTAGTAGCGTTATCTTTGATGATGTCAGCATACTCTTCGATATAGGTGTTGTGGTATTTTTTTAGCAAAATGGAGGGAGGAGGGGTCGTTACTAAAATACATGTTTCTGGTGATTTTTCTTTGATATACGCAATCATTTTTTCAATTTGAATAAAATAATCGGCTTTAGATAATTTATTGTAACTTTCATTTGTTCCCAACGAGATAATAACTAAATCAGGATTAAGAACGGGCAATTGTTCTTTAAATAGGGAGAATTTATTGTAATCGGAAGCTTTAGCACCATTTACACCAATACTGTGATATATGATACCATGCTTATCGTTTTCTAGCACCAAGCCATTAAGACCAAAAAGATCTGCATCTGGCGTAGGTACAATAAGTATTTTATTGGTGGGTTTGCTCGTGACATAACTGCGATATAATGCAGATTCTTGCAGCTGTATTGGAGTGTAATTTGTTGTGGAATGTGTCTGTTTACTCGGGATTTCGAGCAACTGTCCATCTCTAATAATATCATTCTTTAAATTGTTGATACGCTTTATATTAGTAATAGAAACACCATATTTAGAGGCAATTCCACCTAGAAATTCTCCCGGTTTGACTAAGTGTGATATATTCGTTGGAAGTAAATCATCCAGATTAAGAGTGTCAGTGGCAACCGCAAACATATTGGCATTATTAGGTGTGATGATTTTTAATTTAGTGAAATTATATTGGGCATTTTCCACTTGGAGTTGTATTACAAAATTTTTGTTTTTTGTTTCCAAAGCAAGTCCACTTAATCCAATCTGTTTAGAGGACTCTGCCAATGAATTACGACAACTTTCAAAATTACCCACTGATAAATAGTTTATAGGAGCACTATTATTTGTTTTAGCTACTCGGTAGGGAAAGGTAAATCCGAAACCCCCATTTCCATAAATGGCTTGTAATCCGTTTCTTATTTTTGCAGTAAATATATCAGCTTGAATATGAGAGTCTCCAATGTGAACAATATTTATTTTTCTTTTTTGATTTTGTTCTAATAAATCTAGTTTTTGGTAAAATAGGCATAAAGCATCTTTATTCCTAAAAAACGCGATAGAGTCTGAATTCGATTCTTCTTCAATTCTTATTTGTTCGTTTTTTTGTACTTGAGCACAACTAATCATGGTAAATCCGAGTAAAAATAAGCATAATTTAATTTTCATGTATAGAGTCCTTTTTAGCGAGAATAGTATCTTTTGTAATTGTAGTAGGCAATTCTTGTTGTTTTTTTCTGATTTTTTTATATATCTCATAACCATCATTTAATTGTGTAAATATCAATTTGGCTGCTTCTTTGGCTCCTCTATAATTTAAATGAGTATAATCTTTTGTGGCTTTCGAGGGTTGCTCTTCTACCCATTTTACCATGGAGTTCTCTCCTCCCATGAGCGTATATAAATTGACAAATCCTGATTGAGAGCGAATGGCATATTGTTTTTGAGCTGTCAGTAGTGGTATAACTGCCGAATCGGTTTTCATCTCCATGTCATATTTGGTTGATTTGTCACCAATAGACACTATCAGAATAGCCACACCTGGAAAACAATTGTGCAAATGCTGAACAACCTTTTGCATACGTTTTTCGTACCAAGCATATTCAAATGATTTTGAGTCTAATACATTTGTGCCATATTGCAATACAATTAAATCATAATTTAATGTTGCATGAAAAGCTCGCATTGTGGCGACATCAAAACTTCCAAGAGGCAAGCCCGAATTACCTCTATTGGAAAAATTATCGACGTGAACACCTTCGCCATCATCAAAATTAAATCCGTAAATAGGAATAGAATCGGCTTTCTTAAAATCAACTTTTAGGTTTTTAACACTCTTTTCTGTTAAAACAGTGGAGTTGAACAGCGCTTGAGGTGTTAGTTCTTGAACAAGAGTATCAGTGCCAATGGAATATACTATTTTGCCATGTTTGTTTGAAGATTTTCCGTAAAATAATGTAGGATGGTTTAGCTCTTTTGAAAAACGAGTGTAGTTTGCCTTGTAATGTACCCAAGCAGTATTGCTGCTATCGTTGGCGAAAAAAATATGTCCGTTTACACCAAATGGTTTAGGTGGTTTATTCGTTGTCATGTATGATTTCGTTGTCCAATTGTTAGAATATTCGTGCCTGATAGAACCTCTATTAGCAGCTGATTCTGAAGTGATATTAACGAAACCGACACCTTTTCCGCCAAACTTTTCTTGCAAATAGATGCGAAAATCTTGTACTATTAAATCGCCATCCGTCATTGAGTCTCCAAAATACGCAATGCGAACATTCTCTTTCTTCTTGTTTTCTAAGTGGAATAGCTTTTCGTAGAGTGGTTCTAAATATTGATATCCTTTGTAGTCGTCGAAGGTTTCTGTTGGAAATTGAATGCCACTTTCACTAATGTAAGGTGTAAGGTTTTGAGACAGTGAGTCAATCTGATTATCGTTAACAGATGCGAGAACTGGAGAGTTGGATTGCTCTGCAATTGCTTCTAACATCAGGCTATCTACCACGATATTGTCGGAGTGTATATTTTTCGTGGAGAAAATTTCTTTTGGCAAAAAAGTTTTAAAAGCTAAAAAAGAAATTATAGAAATAACGATAACCAATAGGGTTTGAAAAAAATATTTAGATGAATTCACTTCCGTTATACTTAATTTAAAAATTGATCACATACTCTTTGCTGTTATGAGTACGGCTTGTCGAATTAGTGTTTTTTTGGTTTGAAAAAATCAGACAAAGATACTGATTTTGAATAAAATATATACCGCATTTTATTCAATTTTTTTGCATAAGAGTGAAAACAATATGGAGAATAATGGGTGAATTGTTCGGTAGGACTGTGGTAGGGAAGAGAAAAGCAACGCTGCTCTTTTGGTAGATGTGTATTTGTCTGGAAGGTACGCATAGGGATTTAAAACACAAAACCAGCTATGAACTGAATCATAAGTGGTTTTTCTTTCGTTGGGGTACCAGATTAGAGACTGATTTCCCTCCCGTTTTTCAACGGGATAGGCTAAACACTTATGTCTTTGTAGAAGTTTGTGTCTATTAAAACACAAAACCACCCATGAACTGAATCATAAGTGGTTTTTTCTTTCGTCGGGGTACCAGGATTCGAACCTGGGACCCCCTGCTCCCAAAGCAGGTACGCTAACCGGACTGCGCTACACCCCGAAAATGTCGTCAATGAAACAGTATTATGTCTCTCTTAACGGGATGCAAAGATAAAGGATTTTTTTCTAAAAGCAAAAGAAATGATGTTTTTTTTTAGAATAATTTTATAACACCGCAATTTTGTGTATTTTTGTATCATCAATTTCAAAATAAAGTATAATAATAGAAAATTTGATTATGTATAGAACGCATACGTGTGGTGAATTGCGATTAAGCGATAAAGGAAAACAAATTACGCTTGCAGGGTGGGTACAACGTGTACGCCGAATGGGAGGAATGATATTTGTTGATTTACGCGATAGATTTGGCATTACTCAATTGGTATTTAACCAAGATACTAATCCTACTTTGTGCGACCAAGCTAATGAGTTAGGACGTGAATTCGTAATACAGATACAAGGAGAGGTTGCTGAACGTAGTAATAAGAATAATAATATCGCTACTGGCGAAATTGAACTCTTGGTATCATCATTTACTATTTTGAATACATCAGAAACGCCTCCTTTTACTATTGAAGATAATACGGATGGTGGAGATGATTTGCGTATGAAATACCGCTATTTAGATTTACGTAGAAATGTAGTGCGCGATAGCATTATGTTGCGTCATAAAATAGCGTTTGAAACACGTAGATACCTTGACCAAAAAGGATTCTTAGAAGTAGAAACACCTGTATTGATTGGTTCGACACCCGAAGGAGCACGCGATTTTGTGGTGCCATCACGCATGAACCAAGGACAGTTTTATGCTTTGCCTCAATCTCCACAGTTGTTCAAACAATTGTTGATGGTATCTGGCTTTGATAAGTATTTTCAGATAGCAAAATGTTTTAGGGATGAGGATTTGCGGGCTGACCGCCAACCTGAGTTTACCCAGATAGATTGTGAGATGTCTTTTGTGAATCAAGAAGATGTGTTGCAACTTTTTGAGGGTATGATGAAACACCTCTTTAGTTTTGTGAAGAATATTGACATGCGGGAGGATTTTCCACGTATGACTTGGGCGGATGCCATGAAATATTATGGTTCTGATAAACCCGATATTCGTTTTGCTATGACTTTTGTAGAATTAAAACCTTATGTGTCGGGCAAAAACTTTGTAGTATTCGACGAAGCTCAGTATGTGGGTGCTATTTGTGCAAATAATTGTGCTAGCTATACCCGCAAACAACTTGATGAACTGACTGATTTTGTAAAACGACCACAAATTGGTGCCAAAGGATTGGTGTATATTCGTTGTGAGGCAGATGGAACGTACAAATCTTCTGTAGATAAATTTTATTCTGCCGATGATTTGGCAGTTATTGCTCAGCAATGTAAGGCGGAGGCTGGGGATTTGATTTTGATTTTAGCAGGGAATACCGAAAAAACACAAAAAGCCTTGTGCGAGTTGCGTTTGGAAATGGGTAACCGTTTGGGATTAAGAGATAAAAACGTGTTTGCTCCTTTGTGGGTAATCGATTTTCCTTTGTTTGAATGGGATGAAGAAACTGATCGTTATTATGCTATGCATCATCCATTTACTGCTCCGAATGAGGACGATATGCACCTGTTGGATACCGATCCGGGAAAAGTTCGTGCCACGGCTTACGATATGATTATCAATGGAGTAGAGTTGGGTGGAGGTTCTATTCGTATTCACGACAGTACTTTGCAATACAAAATGTTTGAGTTACTTGGTTTTACACCAGAAAAAGCAGAATCTCAATTTGGATTTTTGATGAGTGCTTTTAAATATGGTGCACCTCCTCATGGTGGATTAGCGTT
>JAGNUZ010000009.1 GCA_017986765.1 Paludibacteraceae bacterium
TCTAGACCCGTAATACCTTGTGGGTATCCTGGGAAATTTTCTACTTCTGTGGTAGTCGTTAATTGACCTCCAGGTTGTATTCCTTCGTACAAAAGAGGAGAGAGATTAGCTCTAGAAGCATAAATAGCTGCGGTGAAACCAGCTGGTCCTGAGCCTATTATTAGGCAACGTGTTTTTTCTGTTTCCATAGTGAATTATCTTAAATCTATTATTTCTGCTTGTGGGTATCTTTTGGCATCAAATTGAAAGTCAGCAACTGTCAAAGGAGCATTTTTAACAATTTTAGCAAGTTGAATAACGCTCGTTATACCTGATTTTTCAAATGTACTGATACTGACTATATCATTGGTTTCAGCATTGATTTTAATGTTTACCCTAAAATATGTCTGATTGACATTCTCAGGATATAAATCAATGGAATACAGTCGTTTATTGTTTTCCATAACAATCGCTGGTTGAGGAATACGGAAATTCTTTTTGTACGAATCGATTACAAATTGTGGGTTGAATTGTTGCAATTCCTCCATATTTCCTTCACTGATAGTTACTTCATTCGCATCTTTCAGGTATACGTATTGTGATTGTCCATCATATAAGATTTCTGCAAAAGGCGTAGTAATGTACATGTTTGCTTTGTGCGTACGCAGATTTCCTTTTATCTTTTGTGTTGATTTTTTCTGTGCGTTTTCGATTACTAAATTGAAATCAACAGTGGTGAACGTGGATTTTTTAAATTCCTGTGTTACCTTTTCTAATATTTCAGTAGCCTTTGGATCTATTTGAGCAAACACCATGAGTGTACCCATAGATAACGCAATGAATGTGAGCATTAATTTTTTCATAAGCTTGATTTATTTTTTCTTTTTTACTGTCCAACCAAATTTTCCAATTTGCTCGCCTAATTTGTAATAATTGCCATGCGAATAAGCAATTAATTTCGCTTCTGATAGTTTAAATTCACCCGTTTCTGGGTCAATGTATTGCTCGTCAGCTTGTACGTTTACTACTTTTGCAATAAACATGTCATGAGAACCAAGCTCTTTCACTTCTACAATTTCACATTCAATATTCAGTGGCGATTCTTTGATAATGGGTGCTGAAATAATCTGCGATTTTTCGGGTGTTAGATTCATCTCTGCCCATTTATCGTGTTTTGAACCTGATTTTACGCCACACCAATCAGTAGCATAAGCCATATCCTCTGTAGTCAGATTAATGACAAAAGACTTATTTTTCATTAAAATTGGATGTGAGTGCCGTTCTTTTCGCACAGAAATATAACACATTGGGGGGTTGGTACAAATAGTGCCAGTCCAGCTTACGGTAAATAGGTTGTATTCTTCTTCGGTAGCACCACAACTTACCAATACCGCTGGTAATGGATAAATGAGTGTACCAGGTTTCCAGTTTTGTTTCATTTTACTTTAACATTAAATCTTCATCTTTGCAGATGCGTTCGCAATAATGGCATTTTGCCAATCGTTTCTTTTTATCTATAAAATAAAAATGTGTGGCGACCTTGTCTTTGTTGGTAATACACATTGGATTAATACATTGCAAGCTATCTTTAATCTCATCAGGGAGTACTAATTCTACCTTTTTTACTACCTTGTAGTCTTTGATGATGTTTATTTTAGCATGTGGAGCAATTAAGGCTATTTTATTTACCTCTTTTGGGGCAAAAAATACATCCGAAATTTTTATAATTCCTTTCGTGCCTAGTTTTTTGCTTTCTAAGTTGCACCCAATCGTTATTTGGTTTGGAGAAATATCCAAGGATAAAATAGAAACCACTTTAAATAGCTTGTCTGATGGAATATGATCAATAACCGTGCCATTTTTTATTGCTTGTACTACTAATTCGTGATCAATGTTTGTTTTCATGTTTTTTTACCTTAACTTTTGTCCAAATGACTGCTATAATATTACTAAATTAAACCCAAAATAGAACAAATAATAGCTTGACGTACAAATACGCCATTGTGGGCTTGCTCAAAATAATATGCCTTTGGGTTCGTGTCCACATCTTGGTCTATTTCATTTACACGAGGTAGGGGATGCAATACGCGCAAATTCTCTTTGCTATGTTCCAACATGGCATTTTTTAGCACATACGTATTTTTTACTTTTTCGTATTCTACAGGGTCGGTAAAACGTTCGCGTTGTACACGAGTCATATACAAGATGTCCGATTTGCTAATGGAATCCGTTATGTCTGAATATTGTTTATATAAAATATTTTGTTTGTTGCACAATAGTTTGTACGAATCAGGAATTTGCAATTCGGGCGGTGCCACAAAATGAAAAGAGGGATTAAAATAGCTCATTGCCGTTACCAAAGAGTGCACTGCTCTGCCGTATTTTAAATCGCCTACCAGACTAATATGTAAGTTTTCGAGTGTATGCTGTGTTTTTTTGATAGAATATAAGTCTAGCATTGTTTGCGTAGGATGTTGGTTCGAACCATCTCCCGCATTAATTACAGGTACAGACGATACTTCTGATGCATAGCGTGCTGCTCCGTCAATGTGGTGCCGCATAATAATAAGGTCGGCATATCCGCTTACCATTTTGATGGTGTCTTTTAGCGTTTCCCCTTTAGTAGAACTTGATGTAGCAGAGTCTGAAATGCCAATTACTCGTCCGCCTAATCGGTTGACTGCCGTTTCAAAGCTTAACCTTGTGCGTGTTGAAGGTTCAAAAAATAACATTGCCACCACTTTTCCTTCTAAGATATGTGTGTTGGGTTGGCGTTCAAATTTTTCGGCTTCGGAAAGAATGTGCAAAATATCTTCTTTCGAATAGTCGGACATGGATACGAGACTCTTAATCGACATGGTAGCTAAATTTATAAATGTAAAATTCTATGTATGGTAAATATAATAAAGCCAATATAACGATGAGGTTATATTGGCTTTATGTTGTTATGATGAAGCATGTTTCATATGTTCATTTTATTGTTGTGCCAGTATTTTATCTATTTTTTGAATAATAGACTGATGCTTGGCGTCATTTCATACACTTATTACAAGTACAAATGTATGCTATTCAGATGAAATACCAAAATTTGTTATACTAATTTATGAATTACCAAACCAGAACGTAATTTTGGTTCAAACCACGTTGTTTTTGGAGGCATGATGTTTCCGCTATCGGCAATGTCTATTAATTGTTTCATAGAAACAGGATATAAAGCCAATGCAACTTTCATTTCTCCGCTGTCAACACGTTTTTTTAGTTCGCCTAATCCACGTATGCCGCCTATAAAATCAATGCGTTTATCGCTGCGTAAATCTTTTAAGCCCAATAGTTCGTCTAAAATAAGGTTTGACGAGATGGTAACATCAAGTACGCCAATAGGGTCATTATCATCGTATGTACCTTCTTTAGCGGTAAGCGAATACCATTTGTTACCTATGTAAAGTGAAAAATTGTGCAAACTTGCTGGTTGATAGATGTCTGTTCCTTTTTCTTCTACCACGAAGTTCTTTTTTAACCCGATTAATAACTCACTTTCAGTTAATCCATTAAGGTCTTTTACCACACGGTTGTAGTCCATAATGCTGAGTTGATTATCAGGAAAACATACTGCCAAAAAGTAGTTGTATTCTTCGTTGCCTGTATGGTTTGGATTTTGCATTTTTTTCTCGTTACCAACCAATGCTGCGGCTGCACTACGGTGATGACCATCAGCAATGTACAATGCCGGGATTTTTGCAAATAATTCAGTAATACGGTTGATGTCATTTTGGTCGTTAATTAACCAAAAATGATGCCCAAATCCATCAGGAGCTACAAAATCATATTCAGCATCTTGCTCAATTGTTTTGTTTACAATAGCATCTATTTCGTTGTTGTGCGGATAAGCTAAAAATACAGGTTCAATATTTGCATTGTTCACACGTACATGTTTCATGCGGTCTTCTTCTTTGTCGCGACGAGTTAGTTCGTGTTTTTTGATTTTATTATTCATATAATCTTCTACAGAAGCAGCCACCACAAGTCCGTATTGCGTTCTTCCATTCATGGTTTGAGCATATACGTAGTATTTGTCTGTGTTATCTTGCACTAACCAACCTTTATCTTGAAATAGGGCAAAGTTTGTTGCCGCTTTTTCGTACACATCAGCGTCGTGTTCGTCTTTACCTATAGGGAAATCAATTTCAGGTTTGATAATGTGATACAAGGACATGTCGTTTCCTGTTGCTTCTTTGCGAGCTTCTTCCGAATTGAGAACATCGTATGGACGGGAAGCTACTTTTTCAACACTGTTTTTTGGAGGGCGTATTCCTTTGAATGGTTTGATTATTGCCATGATAATTTTTATTTTTTTTAGATTTGCTTTTTATTGCGTACTCTAGTTTATGAAAAAGCACCTATTACGTTTTTGTAAAGATGCTTTTCTATTGGTTTATTTTTTATTTACTCGGAATTTATCGTTCCCGTTTACAATATATTCTACTATCTGCTTTGCTGCTGCTATACCTGCGTTGATATTTGCTTCTGCAGTTTGTGCTCCCATTTTTTTAGGGCTAGCAAAATACCTGCCTGGAAAATGGCTGTCAAATTCCTCATGGTGCGTAGGAGGTATGTCTGTAAGGTATTTAAAGTCCGTTCGATCTTCCATAAATTTGATAATCTCAGCTTCGTTAATCACCTCTTTGCGAGCGGTGTTAATAAGCATACTATCTTTTTGCATATTAGACAATAACTCATAGTTAATAGAGTTTTTAGTTTCGTCGGTAGCAGGAATATGCAAGGAGATAAATTGACATGTTTTGTATAATTCTTCGGCAGAATTTAATGGCGTTACACCATCTTGCTCAATTACACTTGCTGGGCAAAATGCATCGTAAGCAAATACTTCCATACCAAATCCTTTGGCAATGCGTGCCACGTGGCGACCAACATTTCCGTATGCGTGAATACCTATCTTTTTTCCAAGTAATTCAATACCTGATAATCCATTGTAAAAGTTACGCACACCGTATATCATAAATCCTAAAGCTAATTCAGCTACAGCATTGGCATTCTGACCTGGTGTATTCATTACACACACATCCTTAGCAGAAGCTGCTTCTAAATCAACATTGTCGAAACCTGCACCCGCACGAACCACAATTTTCAGTTGTTTAGCAGCTTCAATCACCTTAGCATCAACAATATCACTACGTATAATGATAGCATCTGCATCTCCAACGGCATCTAATAATTGTTGTTTTTCTGTGTATTTTTCTAATAAGGCTAGTTCAAAACCAGCTTCGATGATAACATTTTTAATGCCATCAATAGCCACTTTTGCAAAAGGCTTATCTGTTGCTACTAAAACTTTCATATATAATTGTGTTTAAGTTACGTATAATCTAATTAATTATATGGGAAACAACTTTTTTTGATTAGTTGTTTTTTTCAAATTCTTGCATGCAATCAACTAAAGCTTGCATACTTTCGATTGGCAATGCATTGTAGCATGAGGCACGGAATCCTCCTACAGATCGATGTCCTTTTAATCCTACAAGACCTTTAGAGTCGGCAAGTTTTAAGAAGCTTGCTTCTAATTGTTGGAATTCTGGTTTCATTACAAAACAAATATTCATGCGTGAGCGATCTTCTTTGTTAGCTGTACCAACAAATAGTTTGCTGTTATCGATAGCATTGTATAATAAGTCCGCTTTTGCAATATTATTTTTTTCTACTTGTTTCAATCCACCTTGAGCTTTCAACCATTTTAAGGTTTGAAGAGCTGCATATATCGGCAATACAGGAGGTGTGTTGAACATAGAACCTTCTTTAATGTGCGTTCTATAGTCAAGCATGGTAGGAATGTAGCGTGACACTTTGCCTAATAGTTCATCTTTAATAATCACAAACGTAACACCAGCAGGAGCTAAGTTCTTTTGTGCTCCACCATAAATCATAGCATATTTAGCTACGTCGATGGGACGAGAAAAAATGTCAGACGACATGTCTGCTATCAAAGGGACTGGAGACGTGATGTCTTCTAATAATTCTGTTCCGTAGATAGTGTTATTCGTTGTAATATGGAAATAATCTGCATCAGCAGGAATGGTATATTCTTTCGGAATGTAGGTGTAGTTTGCATCAGCAGAAGAAGCGACTTCTACTACCTCACCAAACCCTTTTGCTTCTTTCATTGCTTTTTTCGCCCACACACCAGTGTTCAAATAAGCTGCTTTTTTTTCTAATAGGTTAAATGGCAACATGCAAAATTGCAAACTTGCTCCACCACCTAAAAATAATACCGAATATCCTTCGGGAATATTTAAAAGCTCTTTAAATAACTCAACAGCTTCATCTACAACTGGTTGGAAATTTTTAGCTCTGTGGCTAATTTCCAAAATAGATAAACCGTCATTTTCAAAATTCAATACAGCTTGTGCTGTTTTTTCAATTACTTCTCTTGGTAAGATAGATGGGCCTGCGTTAAAATTATGCTTTTTCATTCGAAAAAATTGATTAAATTGGTTATGTTGAATATTTTCTATATGCCGTTTATTTCTTCATTACAAGACTTAAACGAACATATTCCTTGTATTAGTTTATATAATGTTTTTTTGAAAGCACAAAATTATTATTTTTTTTCATATTATGCACAAAAAGAATGCTGTATTTTATGCACAAGATGTTAACGTGTTACAATTTGAATGATTTTCAAGACAGTTTGCATGGATTTTTCCATAGAAGGGATAGGAACGTATTCAAATTTACTATGAAAATTATGCCCACCTGCAAAAATATTAGGGCAGGGTAACCCCATGTACGATAAACGAGCACCATCCGTGCCACCTCTAATGGGTTTAATAAGAGGGGTTACGCCAACTTCTTGCATGGCTTTTTTTGCAATATCTACGATGTGCATCATAGGTTCAATTTTGGTGCGCATGTTGTAATATTGATCTGTTATCTCAAACTCAATCTTCCCATGGGGAAAATTATATTGCGTTTTTGTAACTATTTCCTCCAAAATTCCTTTTCTTTTGGTAAAATTGCCTGCATCAAAATCTCGAATAATATACTGTAATGTTGTTTTTTCTACATTGCCTTCCATTTTGTCAAGATGAAAAAAGCCTTCGTAGTTCGTCGTATTTTCAGGTAACCCATGTTCGCTGAGGGCTGAAATAATGTCTTGTGCTACCAATTGTGAATTCAACATCTTATTTTTGGCATAGCCAGGGTGCACGCTGTTTCCGAGTATGGTAATAGTAGCTGAGGCAGCATTGAAATTTTCAAATTCCAGTTCGCCGATTTCTCCACCGTCGATTGTGTATGCCCAATCTGCTGGACAAAATTGCAAATCGAAATAATCAGCACCTCTTCCTATTTCTTCATCAGGAGTAAACGCGAAGAATATATCACCATGTTTAAAATTGTCTAATTCGCAAATTTCTTGAATGGCTGTAACGATAGCTGCAACACCTGCTTTGTCGTCGCTGCCCAATAGTGTCGTGCCATCTGTTACGATGATATCCTGCCCAATATATTGGCGTATTTCAGGATATTGATTGGGAGAAAGGGTGGTATTCTCATTTAGCTGAATGTCGTTTCCATCGTAATTTGCAACAATGCGTGGAGCAATGTTTTTGCCACTCATCGCAGGACTCGTATCCATGTGGGCTACAAAGGCAATAGCGGGTATTTTCTTGCCTGGAAGTGTGCTCGCCAATTTGGCATACACATATGATTTTTCTGTGCGGTGGACTTCCAGTCCAAAAGAGAGCAATTCTTTTTCAAGCATTTCTGCAAAAATAGTTTGTCCTTTGGAGCTAGGTGTTTGCGTAGAGGTTTCGTCAGCTTGTGTGTCAAACTGTATATAGGATAAGAAGCGTTCTGTAATAGTTTTCATCGTGTGTACAAACAAAAAAGGAGTGTAATGACACACTCCTTTGTATGGGTTAAAAATAGTTTATCTATTCGTATATTGGTCTGCGTAATAGCGTTGGTAATTACCACTTGTAACATTATCCAACCATTCTTCGTTTTCCAAATACCATTCAACGGTTTTTTCTAAGCCTTCGTCAAATTGCAACGATGGTGTCCATCCTAGCTCTTTTTCTAATTTAGTTGCATCAATGGCGTAGCGTAAATCGTGTCCAGCTCTATCGGATACGTATGTAATCAATTTAACCGATGTTCCAACAGGGCGACCAAGTTTCTCATCCATTATTTCGCATAATTTATGAATCAAATCAATGTTTGTCCATTCGTTATGACCTCCGATATTGTACGTTTCACCAACTTTTCCGTTGTGAAAAATAACATCAATAGCACGAGCATGGTCATTAACCCACAACCAATCTCTCACGTTTTCTCCTTTTCCATAAATAGGAATAGGTTTGTTGTGCTTGATATTATTGATAGCCAAAGGGATTAATTTCTCTGGAAAATGGTTTGCTCCGTAATTATTCGAGCAATTAGATATTACCACTGGTAAGCCGTAAGTATGGTAATAAGCACGCACAAAATGGTCAGAGCTCGCTTTTGATGAAGAATACGGACTACGTGGATCGTAAGAAGTTTCTTCCGTGAAAAATCCTTCTTTACCCAATGAACCATACACTTCGTCAGTAGAAATGTGGTAAAATAGTTTACCGTCCATATTATTCTTCCACAAGTTTTTGGCCGCTGTTAGTAAGTTTGCCGTACCAAGTACATTGGTTTTAATAAAGGCCAATGGATCTGTTATAGAACGATCTACGTGCGATTCAGCAGCTAAATGCAGCACTCCGTCAAACTTATATTTGTTAAATAATTCTTGAATAAAAACTTCGTCAGTAATATCTCCTTTGATGAAATTGTAGTTAGGTTTATTAGATATATCTTTTAGGTTCTCTAAATTGCCAGCATAGGTAAGCGCATCTAAATTATAGATGGTGTAATCGGGATATTTATTTACAAATAAACGAGTTACGTGTGATCCAATGAATCCAGCACCTCCTGTAATTAACATAGTTTTTTTATTCATCATCAAAAGTATTAGGTGTTTAACGGGGACAAAGTTACACAAAAACGGATGTGTAGCAAACAATTGTTTGTAAATTTTACTGTTCATAACTTGTTTAAAACTTTTATCATACAAGCCTTGTATCATTTCTTAATTATTACGTACTTTGCCGACTATGAATATGGTCATCACCTACGTCCAAGAACTATTGTATCAACACGATTTTGTGGTTGTTCCTTCTTTTGGCGGTTTTATAGCTGGTTATCAACCTGCTAGAATCACAGCAGACGGTACTCTCTATCCTCCACAAAAGGAAATTAGTTTCAATACAAATGTGCATTATAATGATGGTCTGTTGGTGCAAACGATTATGGAAAAGCAAGGAGTTAGTTTTGTACAGGCTACTGCTTTGTTAACATCCAATGTAGAAGAGTGGAAAAAAACACTGCACCGAGAGCATACCTTGACGTTGGGCACGTTGGGTGTTTTTTCTCTAATTTCACAAGATATTCTGTCGTTTGAATCGGCTTTTAGCAATGATTTTCTATCCACTTCGTTTGGTTTTCTTCCTTTTTATTTCCCTGATATTAAAAGTATGCCAGCATCCTTGGTTGAACCGAATATACCTAATAATGTAATTGAATTTAGACCGCAAGTTGTATCGCTTTTTAATACCTTTAAATACATAGTAGCGAGTGCTGCGGTGTTGTTATTTTTTATTTTATTTCCGATAAAACTCACCAATATTCCAATTGATTATCAAGCCAGTATTTGTGGCTACCGTTTTGCCAATCAAGTAGAGAATACACCTATTGTAGATACGCTAAGAACAGACCTTCATGTGGAGTCGGATATACTAGAGGCTTCTGTTGTGCAAGATGTTGCAAAGCCAGCTTTGAGTAATCTAGCCCTATCACGAGAGCGTTTCTTTATAGTAATAGGGAGTTTCCAAACAGAGCAAATGGCACAGCAATTTGTGCGAGAATTACCTGCCGTGATTCAATCTCCCACTATTGTTTTTTCTGATAATCGTTACCGTATTACTGCTGCTAGTTTTGATTCGGAGCAAGAGGGAGAATATTTTCTTCATACGTTTCACCAAAATCACGCACGATTTCACGATGCTTGGCTATTAAAGCAGTAGCATAAGCAAAAAAACTCAACGAAGCGATTGTTAGCTCAATAATTTATTTTATCTTTGCGTCCGCATTCGGGAAATGCATAGAAGTTTAACAAATAAAACAAATTAAGTATGGCAACTAAAATTAGATTGCAAAGACATGGTCGCAAAGGGTATGCTTATTACCACATTGTAATCGCAGACAGTAGAGAATCACGTGATGGTAAATTTATTGAAAGGATAGGTTCGTATAATCCGAACACAAATCCAGCTACAGTAACTGTAAACTTCGAAAAAGCCTTAAAATGGATTGAAACAGGTGCTCAACCAACTGACACTGTTAGAAATATCCTATCTAGAGAAGGTGTTATGATGAAAAAACACTTGTTGGGTGGTGTGAAAAAAGGAGCTTTCACCGCTGAAGAAGCAGATAAGAAATTTGATGCTTGGATGCAAAACAAAAATGTAGCCATTGAAAAAGTAAAAGATAAAATCGCTAGCGATGCTACTCTTACCGCTAAACAACGTTTAGATGCAGAGAAAACAGCAAATAAAGCGAAAGCTGCTGAATTGGCAAAAAAACAAGCTGAAAAATTAGCTGCTGATCAACCAGTTGTTGAAGAAGAAGTTGCAACACCAGTTGTAGAAACAGAAGAACCTGCTGCTGAGTAGTTCTTCTTAAATTAATTTATTAGAGCTGCCTTATATATAGTTATATACGGCAGCTCTTTTTGTATAAATAATTATGGTTACTGAAATAAACGTACGCGTATTGCCTAAAGTGGCATCATCAGAGAAATATCTGAAAGAATATGTGGAAAAAGAGCATGGGTATGAATTAAAACGTATCAAAGCCGTGCATATTCTTAAACGATCCATTGATGCTCGTCAACGCATTGTATTGGTAAACTTACGCTTGCGTATTTTTATAGATGAGCAACCGACAAAATCGGCTGTATTGGTAATGCCAGAATACAAAGATATATCGAAAGCAAAACAAGTAATCGTAGTAGGTGCAGGACCAGCAGGTTTGTTTGCGGCTTTGCGTTTAATTGAATTGGGCGTTAAGCCTGTTGTGATTGAACGAGGAAAATCAGTTTCTGAACGCAAGCAGGATATTGCACTAATTTCTACAAAACATAAGGTTGATACAGATTCCAATTATTGTTTTGGCGAAGGAGGAGCTGGTGCTTTTTCTGATGGAAAATTATATACACGTAGCAAAAAACGAGGAAATACAGATAAGATATTGCAAGTGTTATGTTTGCATGGAGCCTCAGAATCTATATTAGTCGAAGCACATCCACATATTGGTACCGATAAACTACCTAGTATTATACAAAAGATTAGAGAACGTATTTTGGCTTGTGGAGGAGAGGTTAGGTTTAATACTAGAATGGAAGATATTATTATTGATAATCAAGAGGTAAAAGGGATTATAACCCATACCCAAGAAATGATTTTAGGAAAAGTGATTCTTGCAACAGGTCATTCTGCACGTGATGTATATACTTTACTTCAACGCAAGGAAGTGGCTCTTGAGGCAAAAGGAATTGCTGTAGGTGTTCGTTTAGAACATCCACAAGAATTAATAGATCAATTGCAATATCATTCGCAAGATGGACGTGGTGAGTATCTACCCGCAGCAGAATATAGCTATGTAGCACAGATGCAAGATAGGGGAGTATATTCTTTTTGTATGTGTCCTGGTGGTTTTGTTGTACCTTCTGCCAGTGCTTCCAATCAGGTTGTTGTAAATGGGATGTCGCCTTCTAATAGAGGTTCTATTTGGGCAAATGCAGGAATGGTTGTGGAAATACGTCCCGAAGATTTACCTCAGTATGCTATGCACAAGGATTTTAGTGTGATGAAATTTCAAGAAGAAATGGAGCAGCTTGCTTTTGTAAATGGCGGCAGCAAACAAACTGCACCAGCACAACGTATGACGGATTATATTCGTAAAAAAGTTTCTTATGATTTGCCGACTACATCTTATACACCAGGAGTAGTTTCATCTCCTTTGCATTTTTGGTTGCCAGAGCAGATTAATGATCGTTTGAGAGAAGGATTAAAAACTTTCGGTAAGTGGTCTCATGGCTTTTTAACAACAGAAGCATTGCTTATTGGAGTAGAAACCAGAACTTCATCTCCCGTTCGTATATTGAGAGATCGTGATACGTGTGAACACATTTCAGTTAAAGGACTTTTTCCTTGTGGAGAAGGATCCGGCTATTCTGGAGGTATTGTATCGGCAGCTGTTGACGGAGAAAAATGTGCAGATTCTTTAGTGGCATTGTATATTTGAATTGTTCATTAATCTTGTCTGTTTGTTAAAATCCTGTTAAATCTTTATTTGGCGATTCTATTTTTGAAATAATCGCTTACCTTTGTATCGTTGTTTATGCAACTAAAATGATTTAATTATGAATGGATTCCATTTAGATCAACAATTAGTTTTTGCTATTTTGAGCGGTAGAGTTTCTAGTGCCATAGCACGTAGGCTATATCGTGAATTTAGATTGATTAACTTATCCATTACACCAGAGCAATGGACGGTACTAATGGCGTTGTCAAGAAAAGATGGAATTACTCAGCAAGAGTTAGCTACTATTACTTTTAAAGATAAACCTAGTATTACTCGGCTTATTAATAACCTTGAGAAACAATTTTTAGTAGTGCGGTTTGCTTCTAAAATAGATAAACGGATGAATATGATTCATATAACTAAATCCGGCTTGTTGTTGTATCAACAAGCAAATATAGCCGCATCTAAAGTGATGCACGATGCCTTGAATGGATTAGTAGATGAGGATGTGAAGATAGGCGAACGTATTTTAAAACAAATTTTTACAAATCTTTCATAACTAATTGTATTTTTTTACTCTAATAGTTGTTTAAACAACTATTAGAGTAAAATTGAGGAAATTTATAATTTATATCAAATGAAAAAGTTATTGTTTTGTATTTTTTTTTCAGTGCTTGCTCTGCAAGGTATAGCCCAAAATACTTTGTATACTTTAGAGGATTGCCGTACAATGGCTATGTCGAAGAATAAAGATATTCAAATAGCACAAGAGAAAATCCAAGTGGCTACTAGTATGAAGAAAGCAACATTTACACAGTATCTACCTAGCTTTTCGGCTAATGGGGGGTATATGTGGAATGAAAAAGATATATCATTAATGAGTGAAGATGCTTATCTTCCTGTGTATGTAAATAATACGGACGGAACGAAAAATTATCCAGCTTCGTGGAATAACTCATGGACTATGGTCAACGGTAATGCATTGCCATTAGATGCAAACGGGGTTCCCTTTGATCCAACAAAAAATCCAGAAAAAATTTCTTGGAAGAGTACTGCATATTTGCCTAAAGAGGCATTTGAGGCCGATATTAGGAATGTATTTGCAGGATCTATAATGATGACTCAACCATTGTTTTTAGGTGGGAAAATTAGGGAATTGAATAATATTGCCAATTCTGCTAAGAAAATATCTGAATTTCAATTAGATGGAAAAATATCAGAGATTTTGTTGGAGACAGATGCAGCATATTGGAGGGTTATATCTTTAGTAAACAAAGAAAAACTTGCCAACAGCTATGTAGCAATGCTTCAAAAATTAAGTGGAGATTTAGAAAAATCAATATTGTTTGGTGTGGCAACAAAATCGGAAGGGTTGGCAGTAAAGGTTAAATTAAACGAGGCAGATATGCAACTTTTACAGGTGCAAAATGGTTTGTCTCTTTCTAGAATGCTTTTGTGTCAATTATGTGGTTTGCCATTGGGAAGTGATTTTCATTTGGCAGATGAAGATGTTGTACATGAGGATGCTTTGTTTGCAGATAAAGATGTAAACGTGGAAGAGGCGATGAAAGATAGGTATGAAATTAATAGTTTAGAAGAGATGATTAATATTGCTGAGTCAAATAGGAAAATTATGTTGTCACGTTTTATGCCAAATGCAGTCCTTACGGCTGGTTATTTACTTTCTAATCCGAATGTGTATAATGGATTTTCTGCAGATTTTTCTGGTATGTGGCAGGTTGGGGTTGTGCTTAATGTGCCGCTATTCCATTTTGGAGAACGCATACATACATTAAATGCTGCTCGAAGTGAGAAAAAGATTGTAGAATATAAATTAGACGATGCTAAGGAGAAAATTCGTTTAGATATTGCTCAAGCTTCATTCAAGTTGAGTGAAGCTTCTAAGAGACTTACGATGACGCATACAAATAAAGATAAATCAGAAGAGAATTTGCGCTATGCGAATGTTGGTTTTGAAGCAGGTGTAGTAGCTCCGTCTGTGTTGATTGAAGCTCAAACAGCTTGGCTAAAAGCAAATTCAGAAGATGTAGATGCTGCTATAGATGCAAAAATATGTGATGTTTATTTACAAAAAGCTTTAGGATATCTAAAATAATACAAGCAAAAACGATACAATGGAAACAAGTAAACGAGATTTAATAAAAGAAAATATAGCAAAAAGTAAAACAAATCTTATGATTGGGCTTATTACTTTGCTGAGTGTGGTCGTGCTAGTATCTTTGATAGGGTGGTTGGTGTTGAAACCTGCTCCTCAATTAATTCAAGGAGAAGTGGAGGCAGATGAGTTGCGAATATCCAGTAAATTAGCTGGTAGAATTCAGGAAATCAGGATAGAGGAAGGTGTATTTGTACATGAGGGAGATACATTGGGATTAATTAGTTCGCCAGAATTGTATGCTAAGTTAGAACAAGCAGAAGCAGCGCAAGAAGCAGCGCAAGCTCAAAATATGAAAGCGATGAAAGGAGCTCGGGTAGAATTGATTGATGGTGCATTTCAGATGTGGCAAAAGGCAAAAGTGGGCTTAGATATTGCTACTAAATCGTTTGATAGAGCAAAAAAATTATTTGATAATGAGGTTATTTCTGCTCAAAAATTTGATGAAGTAGAGGCTCAATACAATGCTGCGGTAGCAACAGAGAGAGCTGCGAAAACACAATACGATATGGCGAAAAATGGGGCAGAACGCGAGGATAAACTTGCCACTCAGGCTTTGGTAAATAGAGCAAAAGGAGCTGTGTCTGAAGTGGAAGCTTATATGCCTGAAATGCAATTGATAGCACCTCTGTCTGGTGAAATATCTGAAATATTTCCTAGAAAAGGAGAGTTGGTCGGTCAAGGTGCACCTATCATGAATATTGTAGATTTAAGTAACTGTTGGATTACGTTTAACGTGAGAGAAGATATGCTGTCGAAAATTTCATTAGGGACAGAGTTAACCGTTAGTATTCCCGCATTAAATCAAAAACAAATACAGGTCAGAGTCAATTATATAAAGGCTTTAGGTAGCTATGCTACATGGAGAGCAACTAAAACATCGGGAGAATTTGACATGAAGACTTTTGAAGTAAGAGCAAAACCGACACTGCCTGTGGAAAACTTGAGACCAGGAATGAGTATTATTTTGCAGAGTGAATTGTAGCTATTAAGAAAGAAATAAAGAATGATGCTTGTCAAACGAAATAAAGGCTTACTATCCGTATTTATTCGAGAATGTTCTCGGATAGCCACGCATCCTGTCTATTTTATTATGCTTATTGTTATACCAATAGGTACTAGTCTTTTTTTTCTTACTTTGATGCCCGACGGTTTACCCGAGGCTCTTCCGATTGGAATTATTGACCATGATAATTCGAGTATTTCTCGTAATATGAGAAGGCAGATTGATGCTACAGCACAAAATAAAGTATATGGAACTTATGTGAATTTTTCAGAGGCGAGGGCGGATCTTCAAGAAGGTGAAATTTATGGATTTGTAGAAATACCACTTGATTTTGAAAAGAATATTCTTATTGGTAATCAACCTAAAATATGGTTTTATTATAATCAAGCTTTTTTTATTCCAGGTTCGTTGACTTTAAAGAATCTGAGCAAAATGCTTGCAACTATTTCTGGAGGTATTAATTTGCAATTTAGCACTGCTCATGGAGCAAATAAAGATGTTAGCCTAGCTCAAATACAAGCGGTTGTAGCAGATGTTCATCCTATTGGCAATCCCTACATTAACTATTCAGTGTATTTGACAAACATTATTATGCCAGGTATTTTAGAATTAATAGTAATATTGACGTCTGTGTACGTTATTGGTATTGAATTAAAACATAAAACGAGCCGTAAATGGCTGGCTATAGGTGATAATTCTCTTTTCAAGGCATTATTAGGGAAATTTCTTCCCTATACCATTGTATTTGTCATTATGGGGTTATTTTATAATGTTTTATTATTTAAATATATGCATTATCCACAGAATGGAAGCTTTTTTTGGATGTGCCTAGATACCGTTTTGATGATTTTGGCTTCACAATCTGTAGGTATATTGATGATTGGTATATTTCCTGTGTTGCGAGATGGATTAAGTTTTGCTTCTCTATACGGAATGTTGGCTTTTTCTTTTTCTGGTTTTTCTTTTCCAATAGAAGGTATGCCGTATTTTGTACAAGGGTTAAGCACGCTATTCCCTTTGAGGTATTACTATAAAATATACCAAAATGTAGCTCTCAATGGGGTTTCTTGGCAATACAATGCTACTGATTATTTAGTGTTATTCCTCTTTCTTATGTTGCCATTTCTCATTCTTACTAGACTGAAGAATGCTTTAATTTTTCAATATTATCCTAAAAAATAAGCAAAGGATTATTCGGTATGATAGAAAAAATAAATTATAAATCAATCAAAAATGCACTTCAAATTACTTGGCAAATTACTTGTCAAGAATTAAGACATATATTTACTGATTCAGGGGTGGTTATTATATTTTTTGCTGCTGGGTTACTATATCCTCTTGTATATGGTTTGGTCTATTTTAACGAAACTCTGACAGAGGTATCTGTAGCTGTTGTAGATAATTCGCACTCCTCTATGAGTCGTGAATTTATACGCAAAATAGATGCGACACCAGATTTGAAAGTGAATTTTTCGTCAGCCTCAATGGAGCAAGCTAAATTATTGTTTGCTGAAAACAAGGTGCGTGGAATAATTTTTATACCATCTTCTTTTTCAGACGACCTTCATACTGGAAAACAGACAACAGTATCTGCATTTTCGAGCATGGCAAGTATGCTTTATTATAGGGCTGTATATTCTGGTGTAAACTATGTCTCTCTAAATATGGGACAAAAAGTGCAGATGGAAAATTTGGTATCGAAAGGATTAACGCAAAGACAAGCTCAGGTTTCTGCATCGCCCATCTTAAGCGAAGTAAGATCGCTTTATAATCCGAAAGGAGGATATGCGTCATTTTTAGTACCAAGTATTTTGATTTTAGTTATTCAGCAAACACTCGTGTTGGGCATTGGTATATTAGCAGGTACAGCTCGAGAGGAAAATACATTTCATCATTTAATCCCTATTCAGAAGAAATACCATGGCACCTTACGCATCGTTTTAGGTAAGTCTTTTGCCTATTTTATACTCTATGCATTTATTGCTAGTTACAATTTAATGGTTATTCCCCGTGTGTTTAATTTGCCCCAGATTGATGATTTTGTCACTTTATTTATATTTATGATACCATTGATATTGGCTTGTATTTTCTTTGCTATGTCCATGTCTGTGTTTTTTGCAGATAGAGAAGTTGTCTTTTTATTGTATTTATTTTCGTCCATACCTCTATTGTTTATTTCGGGTTCTTTGTGGCCTCAAGATTATATTCCTACTTTTTGGAAAGCAATGTCGTATTTTTTCCCCTCTACTTTTGGTGTGCAAGGCTATATTAAGATAAATTCAATGGGAGCATCATTTTCACAAATTAAATTTGAATATTTTGGTTTGTGGTTTCAAGCTGGTATTTACTTTATATTTACATTTTTTGTCTATCGTTGGCAGATAGCAGATAGTGAAAAACGCTTGAATTAACTCTTATTTAATTTATTTATTCATCCAGCTATCTCTGTATAGTTGGATTTTCTATGCTATTTATTTTCAAAGTTTCTATACAGAATAAAAAAAATCCGTATATTTGTCCTCC
This sequence comes from Paludibacteraceae bacterium, assembly GCA_017986765.1. Lineage (GTDB taxonomy): Bacteria > Bacteroidota > Bacteroidia > Bacteroidales > Paludibacteraceae > JAAYPI01. The sequence continues at coordinate 18,093 of JAGNUZ010000009.1, forward strand.
TTTTTTGTGTATTTCTGCAAAAGTAAGTGAGTTACATTGTAGGAAAAGTTGAAAAGTAAACGTCTTACTTTGTGTTATTTTTGAGTTATTGACAAAAATAATTATTGAAAAATGAAAAACAAGTACATTGATTTAATAGAGCAAACTTCCGAGTTCTCAACAGAGGAGTTTCAAATAGTAGATAACGAGTTGCATTTTAATGATATACCCTTGATGGATATTATTAAGCAATACGGTACTCCGTTGCGTATTACTTATTTGCCACGTATCACACAGCAAATACAGAAAGCCCGCAGAATGTTTAATGTGGCGATGGCAAAAGTTGATTACAATGGAGATTATAATTATTGCTACTGTACAAAGAGTTCACATTTCTCGTTTGTATTAGAAGAAGTTTTGAAAAATGACGTACATGTGGAAACATCTTCGGCATTTGATATGAATATTTTGGAAAATCTGGCAGAAACAGGTCAATTGAAAAAAGAGAGCTTCATTATTTGCAATGGTTTTAAGCGTCCACAATATGTTGAGAATATTCAAAACTTTATAAATCAAGGTTTTGATAATACGATAGCCATTTTAGACAATAAGTTTGAATTGGATTTATTGCTCGAAGGCATGAAGAAAAAATGCAAGGTAGGTATTCGTATCGCTTCTGAAGAGGAGCCAAAATTTGATTTTTACACTTCTCGTTTGGGTATTCGTTACAACGATATTTTACCATATTATTATGAGAAAATAAAAGACAACCCACAGGTAGATTTAAAAATGTTGCATTTTTTCATCAATACAGGCATAAAAGATTCGGCTTATTATTGGAGTGAATTAAGCAAGGCGGTAGAATTGTATTGCGAATTGAAAAAGATATGTCCAGAATTAGATAGTTTGGATATTGGTGGTGGCTTTCCTATTAGTACGCATCTTGATTTTAACTATGACTATGAGTATATGGCTGAAGAAATCATGTCTCAAATAAAAAATATTTGTGCACAAAATAAAGTGCCTGAACCTGATATTTTTACAGAATTTGGCACGTTTACAGTTGGCGAAAGTGGTGCTATATTGTACTCTATTGTCAACCAAAAACAACAAAATGATAGAGAATCTTGGAATATGATTGATAGTTCCTTTATCACTACTTTGCCAGATACTTGGGCTATTAGTCAGCGATATATCTTGTTGGCAGTGAATAATTGGGATAAAGAATACCAACGTGTGCATTTGGGTGGATTGACCTGCGATAGTGAAGATTTTTATAGTGCTGGACATTCGAACGCAATATTCTTGCCAAAATTCGATCAAGCTAAAGGAGAACAATACATTGGACTTTTTCATACAGGAGCTTACCAAGAGTCACTTTCAGGTTTTGGAGGTATTCAGCATTGCCTGATTCCCGCACCCAAACATGTGGTGATTGATGTGGACGAAACAGGCGAATATTTCACCAAATTATTTGCCAAAGAACAGAGTTATAAATCAATGTTGAAAATTTTAGGATATTAATACGATGGAAAGATTTGCAGGAGTTCCAGATCAATATGCTGTGTATGATACAGCTAACATGGTTGTTTTACCTGTTCCATACGATGAAACAAGTTCGTGGATAAAAGGCTCTGACCAAGGACCTGAAGCCTTGTTGGATGCTTCGGTAGCCTTAGAATGGCTTGATATTGAAACGAAAACGCAGGTGTATAAAAAAGGCATTTTTACGGCAGACGCTATAACCGAAAAAAGTTCGCCTGAATTGCTATGTAATGCTGTACAAGAAAGCGTAACTCGTGTATTTAAGGACAATAAATTCCCCGTAACAATAGGAGGAAATCATACCGTTAGTATTGGAGCTATTCGAGCAGCAGCATCGCAATTTTCTGATTTAACTATATTGCAAATGGATGCACATTCCGATTTGCGTCCAAGCTACGAGGGTTCTCCGCTTAATCATGCGTGTGTAATGTATCAAGCGTCGCAGTTGTGTCCGATTACGCAGGTAGGTATTCGTAGTATGTGCGAAGAAGAGTTAGGACTGTTTAAAGAGGACAGAATTTTTTATGCACATACCATTGCAAGCAAATCAGATTGGCAGCAGAAAGCCTTAGCTACCTTGAGCAAAAATGTGTATATTACCATCGATTTAGATGTGTTTGACCCTTCTGTATTGCCATCGACAGGTACGCCAGAACCAGGTGGTTTGCTCTATTATGAAGTGTTACATTTTTTACGTTCTGTGTTTCAACAGTACAATGTGGTTGGATTTGATGTAGTGGAATTATGTCCTAATCCAACCGAAAGAGCTTCCGATTTTTTGGCGGCAAGATTGATTTATCAATTGATGACGTATAAATTTTTGTAATTATAATTAGTTTGTAAAATATAGGGGTTGTTTTGAATGAAACAATCCCTTTTTTATTCAACATTACGATATAAAAAACATTAATTCTGAGAATATTCTCTTTCTTTGTCGAAAAAATCGGTATTTTTATCGTGAATTTTGTGGTGTTAATCGATTTTTCCTTTCCTAAGGAGGTGTATATATCTATTTTTGCACTGTACAAAAAGTACATACACACATTATTCATTTATTAAAAACAAGGTCGTATGAAAACAACAGACAAACAAACAAAGCAAATCTCAAACAGTGGTTTTGGATTTGCTCTATTATTAATTGTAATAGGAGGAGTTCTATTATTATCTAAATTGCAAATTATTCCAGCGGCTTATAACGATGTGCTGTTTAAATGGCCCATGTTATTACTTATTATAGGATGTATTGCTTTTGTAAAAAAACACCTTACAACTGGATTGGTATTATGGATTGTAGGTGGTTTTTTTATTATCCCCATCATAGGAGCTGTACCTAATAGTTTTATCGGCGCTGTTCCGGCAAATTTTACTTCGGTGTATTGGCCTGTTTTGTTAATTTTTGGTGGTTTATTATTCTTGTTTCATCGTTTGTTTGGTAATCGTTGTTGCTCGATGCTCTTATATTTGGCGTAATCTACGCCTTGATAGGAATTCCACTTTGGATGGTGGTGCAGTTTGTTGATTTTTCTAAACAAACAATTATTAAGCAAATTATATATGCCGTTTCGTTGTGTTTGTTTACGTTGTTTGTCTGGCTTGCTGTGGCGTATATTATCTTGTATATCCTCGTTCCTATAGCTGTATTTGACACATTATGGACATCCATCTTCGTGCGTATTGTGGTAGGCTTGTTGGTATATATAGGCTTGTGGCAATGGTATAAAAGAATGTTATTTCAGGAGAATAACGAAGATTCGATTATTGAAAAAAAAATAGAGCAACCCAATGAGGTAGAGTCAAAAGTTATACTTGACACCATTGTTACAAAAGAGGGTAGCAATATTAGGGTTATTTCGCTTATCGAAATTGTGTATTTACAAGCCGAAGGAGATTATGTGTTAATTCGCACACACGATGGCGGTTATGTAAAAGAGCAGACAATGAAATCCTTTGAACAACAATTACCAGCACATCAGTTCGTGCGTGTACATCGTTCGTATATAGTAGCTGTAGCCGCATTAAAAGGGATAGAATTATATGAGAAGCAACAATATGTGTTACTGCTCAAGAATGGAGAAAAAATTAAAATGAGTATCAATGGATACAAATTATTAAAACAACAACTTGCATTATAATTACTAGTTATTATGAGAAATATCTATTTTGTCATTGTTATATCTGTTATTAGTGTTCTTTATCTTTTGCTCAATGCTTACGTGTATCACAGGGCTAGTGTAGCTTTACCCAATAAAGTGGCGAGAAATACTTTTACTGTGCTATTTTGGATGTGTAGTGTGTCCTTTTTGGTCGGTCAGTTTCTAGAACGTACGCCTTGGGTCAGTCTTACAACAGTAATTAGTGGAATTGGTTCTGTATGGCTTGCCTTGTTTTTTTATGCTTTGTTGTTCGTTCTTGTTATTGATTTATTTGCCCTGCTACAAAGGGTTACATCGCTATTACCTGTATCGTTTTTAGAGATAGCCACACCTTTTCGGTTGTTTATAGTAGTGGCTGTAAGCACCATTTCTTTAGTCACTGTGGGGTTAATTAATGCTCGTTATCCCACCGTTAATGAATATGAGGTTCGTATCAACAAACAAGTAGCAGGAAAAAAACAACTTACTGTTGCTTTGGCTACAGATATTCATATGGGCTATATTATTGGTAACAGGAGACTTAGTGATTTAGTAT
>JAGNUZ010000066.1 GCA_017986765.1 Paludibacteraceae bacterium
CTCCCACGGCCTCAACACCTTCCTTATCCAATCCTCCACGTCGTGTGGCTGGCCCTAAGTTTACAATTCCTACATCTTTTATTTTGACTGGTACATTGTTCCGTACGGTTACCACCGCATCTTCCAGGTCTTTGACACTCTTAATATAACCCAGTCCACGTACCAAATATTCTGCCTTGTTAATTTCGATCGTTTCCGCACCTATATCAAGGTTGCTATTTTGAATAGCTGACATAACATCCATTACGGACACGTTATAAGCACGCATAGCGTCAGGATTGATATCGACCTGATATTCTTTCACAAATCCTCCAATGGAAGCCACTTCGGAAACTCCTTCTGATGCTGCTAAGTTATACTTGGCGTAGAAATCCTGAACTGTACGGAGTTCATCCGGATCCCATCCTCCGGTCGGTTCACCGGTTTCAGGATTGCGGCCTTCTAAGGTGTACCAATAGACCTGTCCCAACGCGGTAGCATCTGGACCCAATGAAGGTATAACGCCCGTTGGGAGGGTACCCGCAGGCAATGAATTTAGCTTTTCTAATATTCGAGAACGGCTCCAATAAAATTCGACATCTTCCTCAAAAATAATATAGAGGAATGACATACCGAACATGGAGCTGCTTCGGATTGTTTTTACCCCCGGAATCCCCAGAAGGGATGTAGTTAACGGGTAAGTGATCTGTTCTTGGATATCTTTGGGAGACCTTCCCATCCATTCTGTCGCTACGATCTGCTGGTTGTCACCAATGTCTGGAATAGCGTCTACTGGAACAGGATCACTTGGCAAAAGGTTTTGATGCCAATTAAAGGGTGCTGTAATCAGCCCCCAAGTGATTACTACAATCAATAGTAGAATTGTAATTAATCTATTATTGAGAAAGTATTTGATAATATTATTAAGCATACATATACAGTTTTGACATATTAATTCAGCATACAGATTTCAATTCAATGTTAATCTGTATGCTGAAAAAATCTTTGATTTACTTTAACTCTTCTTGAACTTCTCCGCATGTAAGCATTTCTCCTCCGTAATATGGATTCTTGATTTCCTTGCTTTCACTTAGCCAATAAGCTCCTTTGTTGTCATTGTACATCGGGCAAAAAACTTTATATAAAGTCTTTTCTGTGCCGAAGGTCTTTGCTATATCATAAAAATCCTTGCTCAATACGACTAAATGCTCACGCTGGTGAGCGATATTGCCTATGTTGTCGGAGATATGTTCAGCATGTTCCTGAATATCAGCGGCAATATCCTCATAAGTTGTTTTTTCTTCACTGGTAAATCCATCCGTTTTTATTTTAGGAAGAGCTTCCAACATACCTTTGGCAGCATTAGCGGCTTCTTTATCATTATCTGACGACAACGCAAATGTTAAATGCTGGTAGTGAGCGTACAATTCAGAAAAGCCCCCTTGTTCATTTGATATCGCATTATTGGGAGTAGGTGCAGTTTCAGAAGCATGATCCGCATGCTCTGTGCCTTCTGCTTTCTTTTCTGTATTTCCGTTACATGCTGTTAAAGCCAGTACTGAAGAGGCGATTAAGCCTAAGAATAAATGTTTCATTGTCATGATTTTTTTGTTAATAATTAAAACTGTTTTATGTAATTTGTATATGTTGCTTTATTTTCAAAATAGGAGACCTCTCCGTGATTACCTGTAACGGCTATCAGGGCGGTTGCTTTGTCTACCTGTTTTTTTGAATGAGGGTCGATTGCCATACGAACCGATTCGTCCGTTGGAATACGTTCTTTGCACATTTGGCAACAACCGTAGTATATTTTTTCTTCAAAATCTACTTCAATTTGTTTCTTTCCCATGTATTCATTGTTTACCATACAAACTAGATCACTGGGTACTATATCGCCTATGTTGAACGCTTTGTGATTGCTTTCCATTACAGATTGCTCTGCGATTTTTACAGTCTCTTTCGAGTTTTCATTGCAAGCTGTAAACATGGTTGCAACAAAAGCAATTATTGCAAATGTGATGTATTTCATGTTGTAAATGCTATTTGATAGTTTCAGTAACACTTCCGCAAGTCAACATCTTATTGCCGTAATATGGATTTTTTATAGCTGATTCTTTACTTAACCAGTTTGCTCCTTTTCCATTGTTGAACATTGGACAACGTTGGTAATATACAGGTACAGCTTGTTTTGACACCTTTGCCAGTTCATACATGTTTTTAGAAAGTAAGATAAAGGCTTCTCTTTGTTTTGTAAGGTCTTTGGATTTTGAAGTCGCTTCTACACTACCAGTTAGGTCTTTCGTAAATTTCATCCACACACTATGCTCCCCTGAGGAAAGTTTGCCCATATCCACGACTTTAATAGCGGTAGCCATACTTGTCGCTTTAGTAGCGGCAGTACTGGCATCGCTACTTATCAGCGCATCTTTGATGGAGAAATAGTTATCGAAAACTGCTTTAAGTTGAGATGTGTTTTGAGCCACTTCATTTACAGGATTGGCTGTTCCACTGAGATGGTTGTTGTGCTCATTTTTGATTTGAGCAAAACCGTTTATGCTTGATAGTAACATAGTAGTTACCATCAATATTTTTGATATTGATTCCATTTGTTGATTTTTAAAAGAATAAAATAGGGGATTCCCGAAAACTTTTTCGGTTTTCGACAAGACACACTTTTGGCTATCAAGCCATGAATTTAACCTATTTTAGGTGGTTGCCAGATGGAATGAAACCCTGAAGAATAATAGGGTTGCTTATAGAATGAGTATGATTTCTCGTTCTCAAAAAGAAATGTACTATGAGAATATTTAAGATTCTGCATCCAATATGTAGGAGAAGAATTGTGACAAGATTTTGCACCACAATTTCCTGAACAACCGGAATCTTCACCACTGTCTTTGCAGCAGTCTTTTTTGCAAGCCTGTTTACTTTCATCATTAGAAGAATGATCGCAACAAGGCTTTTCTTTTTTAATCGTTTCTTTAGTATGGGATGTACACGCAGCTGCTTCTACTGGAATTAGAAACAATCCCAATAAGCACATACTGAATAATATGTTGAATATCCTATCCATACAAACCTGCTATGACAAAAGTCATTTCAATGCAAAACTATACTATTTATTTGAAAACTGCACCATTTTTTTTTAAAATAATGGGCACAAGAGTTAAATTATGCCTATTATTTTTGTGTTCCTTATCGAACCCATAATGATTTTTTACGTTATGATGGCTTCTCCAAGTAGGTATGTTAATTTGTGTTTTTAACCTCTAACGGTTCTATTTTAAAACCCGCTTTCTTTACTGTTTGGATGACTTCTTGTTCTGTAATACCTTCAGATTTTACAGTCAATATCTTGTCTTTGTCTGTTGTGTCCACTTCCCAATCGGATACACCATTAGCACTGTCTAAATGAGGTTTTACAGATGCTACGCAGCCGCCACAATTTATGTTCGTCTTGAATTGAAGATTTTTATTTTCCATTGTTTTTAAAATTTTTATTGTTGTTTGATAAATACAAATTTCAGCACAATACCGTTCAGTATTGTTGTGTTATTTTTTGTTTGATTTGTGAGATTTACTGATTTTTAGTTGCAAATGATAACGCCACTTTCAACCTTAGTACCAAGGTGGTTAAAAAGAGCTAAAAGTGGCTTGGGTAAATTAATTTTCCCGCAGGATTTTGCTTTTAAGCAGTTGCAATCATTTCTTCGCAAGCCTTTGCACATTCACGACAGGCATCTGCACATTGCTTACAATGCTCCATCCCCATTTTTGCGTGTTTTTCACATTCATCTGCACACGCATTGCAAATGTCTATACAAATCTTGCACAACTCTTTACTGAATTTGCCGTCAAGACTTAATGCACTTACCGCCGCAGAACAAATGGCAGCACATTCCAAGTTGAGCTGAATACATTTTTTTAAATGTTCAACATCTTTTTCGTTTAAACAGGCTACTGCACATTGATTACAGATTACCATACATTGTTGGCAAGCCTCAATACAATTTTGAAATTTTGTCTGTAACATAATTTTTCTTTTTTTATTTATGTAAAGTTGGGGAAATCCGAACTCTCATTATTGTAATTTTTCCTTTTTGATTTGTGACATTTACTCTTTTACTTTTTCCATTTCAACAACAAACTATTGCTCACCACGCTTACGCTGCTTAATGCCATGGCAGCACCTGCAATCATCGGATTTAGTAAGAAACCATTAACCGGATAAAGAATGCCTGCCGCAATAGGAATGCCGATTAAATTATAGATAAATGCCCAAAACAGGTTTTGCTTAATGGTGGCTACGGTCTGTTTTGAAAGTTTTATTGCCTGGGGTATTTTGGTGAGGTCTGATGAAATGATGGTCATTTTTGCTACATCCATTGCGATGTCGCTGCCTTTTCCCATTGCGATACTTACATCTGCGGTTGCAAGTGCTGTACTATCATTGATACCATCGCCAACCATTGCTACAACCTTTCCTTTTTGTTGTAATTCTTTTATAAAGTCGGCTTTGTGCTGTGGCAAAACTTCGGCTTTGTAATGTGCTATGCCTGTTTGTTGCGCAATAGCTTTTGCAGTAGCTTCATTATCTCCGGTAAGCATATAAAGGTCAATACCCATATCCTGCATTTCTTGTATAGCTTGTACCGATGTTTCTTTAATCTTGTCAGAAATGGCAATTACGGAAAAGGCTTGTTTGCTGTCTGAAAACCAAATAACGGTTTTAGATTGTTCGCCCCATTCATCGGCTTGCTCTTGTAATTGCTCCGCTATATTAATGTTGTTTTCTGCCAATAGTTTTTTATTACCAACAAAATAGGTTTCGTTGTTGTGAGTGGCTTTTGCTCCTTTTCCTGTAACACTTTCAAAAGAAGTGACGGAAAGGTTTTCTACGTTTTCTAAATGCTTTACCACGGCTTCTGCTAATGGATGTTCGGATTGTTTCTCTATACTGAACAGGATTTTTTTTAGCGTATCATTTTCCGTAAGCCATTTTACACCTGTAACCTCTGGTCTGCCTTCGGTAATTGTTCCAGTTTTATCTAACACAATAGCGGTTACTTTTTTAGCCAATTCAAGACTTTCTGCATCTTTGATTAGAATACCATTTTCTGCCCCTTTACCAACGCCTACCATAATTGCCGTAGGTGTTGCTAAACCCAATGCACAAGGGCAAGCAATTACCAGTACCGTAACGGCTGCCAATAATCCCTGCACCACGCCATTATCTCCGCCTAAAATAAGCCATAATACAAAAGTGAGGATTGCAATACCTATTACTATCGGAACAAAGATGCCTGCAATTTTATCTACTAATTTTTGCACCGGAGCTTTACTACCTTGTGCATCCTGCACCATTTTGATAATTTGGGCAAGCATTGTTTCTTTGCCCACTTTAACGGCTTTAAATTGAAAACTGCCTTTTTGGTTAATCGTTCCAGCAAATACTTTTTCGTTTTCTGTTTTGAGCACTGGAACAGGCTCTCCGCTTAGCATACTTTCGTCCACATAAGAGTTGCCCGATGTCACCAAACCATCAACCGCAATTTTTTCTCCGGGCTTAACCAAAATCACATCATTTACGTTTACTTCTTCAATGACTGTTTGCTTTTCTTTTCCATCAGGTTGAATTACCATCACTGTTTTAGGTTGTAAGCCCATCAGTTTTTTAATATCAGATGAAGTGTTGCCTTTAGCTTTTTCTTCTAATAATTTCCCTAACAGAATGAATGCGATAATTACTGCTGCTGCTTCAAAATAAACGTGAGCGTGTAAGCCTCGTTGATGCCAAAAGTCAGCAAACAACATATTGAAGATACTGAACACGTAAGCAATACCTGTACTCAATGCTACCAATGTATCCATATTGGCTGAACGGTGTTTAGCCTGTTTCCACGCATTGATGAAAAAATCTTTTCCTAACCACAGAACCACAGGGGTAGAAAATGCCCACATAATTTCGTTGGCATAAGGCATATCCATAAAAAACATACCTATTACTACTACCGGAAGAGAAAGTATAACCGCCCAAATGGTTTTAGTTTTTAGCTTCTTGAATTTTTCTGCGTGGATGGTTTCTAATGTTTCCTGCTGTTTGGTTTCATCTTCAATCAACAAATCGTAACCGATGGACTGAACTGCTTTTTTTAGTTTGGTAGCATCGGTCATATTGGGCAGGTACTCAACCGTAAGATTTCCTGTAGCAAAGTTTACAGAAGCGTTTACTACTCCTGGTTCGTATTTAATGATGCTTTCGGCACTGCCCGCACAAGAAGCACAGGTCATACCCAAAACAGGAAATGTATTTTTTATAGTAGAAACGCCATAACCCAAATCTTTAATTACTTTTACCGCTTCGCCTACAACTTCTGTATTATTTACTGTAATAGCTGCCCTGCGGTTATTCAGTTCTACTTTATGGGTTTCTATACCTTTTACCTGTGCCAATCCTTTTTCAACGATTAATGCACAATGTTCGCTTTCTACATCTTCCAACGGAAGATAAATGATTTCTTTATTTTTATTTTTTGCCATTTTCGATTGCTTTAATTAACAATACAAAATTGGCGATAATATGGATGGAAATTATTGTGGAATTATGGGATGGATTTGTAAGGTTTACTTAGACCTTATCCAAAGGTTTTCTTTTATCATCCCGTATTTGCTTATAATAGCTTGGTGTAAGTCCTGTTACCTTTTTGAACTGGTTACTTAAATAAGCTACGCTCGAATAGTTCAGACGAAAAGCAATTTCACTCAAAGACAGTTCATCATATACCAATAGTTCTTTTACCTTTTCTATTTTTTGGGCTATAAAGTATTTTTCAATTGTAGTACCCTCTATCTCCGAAAATAGGTTGGATAAATAATTATAATCGTGGTGTAATTGACTGCTCAACACATCTGAAAGATTGGTTTTGGCGTCGTTGTTTTGATGATGAACCAACTCAATAATAATATTTTTTATTTTTTCTATAATTCGGCTTTTTTTATCATCAATGAGTTCAAACCCTAATAAAACTAAGGCTTTGTCCAATTTATTTTTTTCTTCTGGTGTAGGTTCTTTGCTAAGTGTTACTTCTCCAAGTTTTATGTTCTTTACATTTAAACCTAACTTGTCCAATTCATTATGTACCACCATAATACAGCGGTTGCAAACCATATTTTTAATAAAGATTGTATTCATCGTTTACTCACATTTATATTCATATCAAACCTTATAAACAAATTTACGATTTAAGTTGAATTACTATTGTTAATTGCCTTTTAATTAGTGTTATTATCCCTGCTGCACTAAATGCTGCAAATTCGGGTCATTCTTAATACGTTCCAATTCTGTTTCAACAATATGCAGAATATCCGATTTTATCTGACGGTAATTGCTTTCAATTTCTTGTTTCATTTTATCTTTACCCTGCTCATCAACAAAGGATAAGATTTGCGGTATCTCCTGATAAACTTTAGTTTCTGCGGCAACTTTTTCATTGTCCACAACAATTTCAGCGTGAAATATTTTTTGCTCGATACGTTCATCAAAGTTATCGG
>JAGNUZ010000067.1 GCA_017986765.1 Paludibacteraceae bacterium
TTTTTAAGCAGTGCAAAAGCAGTTCTATCGTTCGTCTTTATTAAAACAGCAAATTTATTTTGAATTGGCTTTAGATCCACAAATTGTTTGTTTTCATCTATCACATTATACAAGCCTTGCTTTTCATTGCTATATATATAGAAGGGTTCTAACTTTAATACTTTTTGTCCAAGTTCCGACGAAATACCGAATCTAGTAGAAAACAAAGCATTTGCAGCGTATGGATCAAGAGACGAAGCCAAAGACTGTATGGCTGTAACAAATTCAGCACTAGAACCTAAATTATTTTCCATCACAATAACGCCATCATACTTAGAAAACTTTGGCTGAGAGAAATAAAATGACAATGCTACCCCAATAGCTACAGAAACAACTAAGATAGACCAGTTTTTAATAGAAAATTTGAGTACCCAAACAAAAAAACTTCCTATCGATTGGAATCCTTTTCCTATCCAATTTCCAAAAACTTTTAGTATGTCAATTAAATCTAGTTCTTTATTTTCTTGTTCCACGCTCATTTTAAATTTCATTTATAATTACAACTGCAAAAATTTGTACAAAAATACATAAAATATTGATTTAAACAGCATCGTTCGGTGTATTTTTCACCTCATCTACTTGCCAATCGTACTCGACCTCTTCTTCCTCGTTATCTGTAATAGGAATTTCGGGTGGTTCTTTCAGCTTATAGTAAATGGCAAGCAGAGAACCTATAACAGCTCCCGACAAGTGTCCTTCCCATGAAATATGCCTATCTACACCCAACGGAAACATATACCAGACCATACTTCCATATAAAAATGCCACAATGAGAGACGTAGCTGCTAGCTGTATTTTTTTGCTAAAAAACCCTCTCAGAAACAAGAAAAAAGCAATGCCATACACCACACCACTGGCACCAATATGCCAATTTTGCCTACCAATTATCCATAAAATAGAACCAGAAACAAGCCAAATAAGTATAAATACCCGCAAGGCTATGTGTCGATAATTAGAAAATAACAAGGTGGTGAGAAGGAAAAAGGCCGCAGAATTGGCAAAAAGATGCTTGAAATCTGCATGTATAAAAGGCATAGTAATAATGCCTTTAAGTCCTTTCAGTGCTAGAGGATAAACCCCAAACTCCTTAAAGTCTGCTTTCAAAAACCATTCTACAAAAAAAACAAACCAAAAACAAAATAAAAAAAACAAGGGATATACCAATGCATGATACAACAAACGAGTATGCATATCCATATTTTTTTTAAACAATGCCATCGTTATTTAAGGTATAATTTCTGTCCGATTGTAGGAGATTGGGAGTAAGGCAAATTATTCAAATCATACAAAGATTGAAGTTGAATGCCATATCGTTGCGAAATAGCGTGCATACTTTCACCTTCCTGTACATAATGAATAGAGCTATAGTTTGTGACCTTCTTTTTCTTCTTTTGTAGGTAAACAATTTCACCCTCACGTAAAGAAACATCTTGTGGTAAATCATTCCATTTTACAATGGAACGCAAAGAAACCTTAAAGTCTTGAGCAATACTGGAGTACGAATCTCCCGTAGTAGCAATTACATAACGTAAACCATACATGTTGCGTTGAGAGGCTCTTGCTGGATATCTTTTAGAATCTGATTTGCTACGAGGAGTTTTTGTTTCAACAGATTTATTATGTGTAGGTTCTACAAAAACAGGGTTATCCGATGATTTCCTAGACTGCTTATCAAAAACATGTAAATCATTGCTCTCTATCAACGCAATTAATCGAGTAGCATAGTTCGGATCAGTTGCATAACCTGCACGCTGTAGTCCTGATGCCCAGGCTTTATAATCAGTAGTTCTAAGCTGAAATAAATGAGCATAGCGTACGCGAGAAGTCAAAAATAAGGAATGATCTTCATACGATTCTTCTGGATTGTTGTATTTTCTAAAACATTCATTCACCTTATCATCCGTATGCAACACATAATCCCCTTTCCAATCATGGCATTTAATACCAAAATGGTTTTTTGCTTCAAGAGCCAAACGACTCTCTCCTATTCCCGATTCCAAAATACCTTGTGCTAAGGTAATACTAGCAGGTATGCCGTACTGATACATTTTTTCAACCGCAATGGGACTAAATCTTTCTATGTACGCATCATATTTTGGATTACGATATGACTGCGCTACAACAAAAAACACAGGTAAAACTAGGCTGAAAGAAAGGAGAAAATTACGTTTTGTTTTCATAAAAAAAATAAGCAATATGGGAACAACAATATAAGATTGGATAATTACTCGTGCAAAAATAATGTATTACCTACGAAATATACGAAAAAAATTGCTTTTTTATCAATTTTTACCTATGTTTGTAAAATAAGAGAACATTTGAGGCGAATAAAATAACTATTTCATCATACCAACTCGTATTTCATCACATTTATTTTTTATTTCTCGCCTATCATACTGTATAAAAAGAAACTATTCGATGAAAAAAATAGACATCATTACCTCCATAGAGATACTTAGCTACGAAGAACTTTCGGAAATGCAGCGTACGCTAATCGACAAAGCGAAAGTGGCAACAGAATTATCTTATAGTCCATACTCAAAGTTTAGAGTGGGCGTAGCTATATTATTAGAAAATGGAGAAATTATCTGTGGCACAAACCAAGAGAATGCAGCCTATCCATCAGGCATTTGTGCTGAACGGACTGCAATGTTTTATGCAAACTCAAGCTATCCAACTATAGCCCCCGTTTGTATGGCTATTGCCGCATTTCACAATGGAAAGTTCAAGGTGCAAGCGATTTCTCCATGTGGTGCTTGTCGGCAGGTTTTGCTAGAATCTGAAGTTCGCTATGACAAAAAAATACAATTGCTTTTATATGGTGCAGAAGAAATTATTTCGGTAAAAAGTGTGAGCGATTTACTCCCTTTGAATTTTGTTCCAAATAGTTTACTTTCATCATAAAATGAATCCATGGAAAAAGAAAAATTTACAATAGAATACCCTGTTCGCAACAATATTTCTGGGGCACATATCTGGCAGTATTTTCATACCGAAGACGGTTTAAGTGCCTGGTTTGCAGATAAAGTACTCATTCGAAATGGGATGTACGAATTTTTCTGGGGCGACAGTTCGCAGCAAGCCAAACTCATACACAATACAGCACTTTTATCAGCTCGTTACCACTGGTTGGAAGATGAGGAAGATGCGTCTTATTTTCAATTCAAATTAGAACGTGACGAAATTACACAAGTTGTTACACTTGTTATTACAGACTTTGCTTACCCAGAAGACAAACAAGACTCCATCAATTTGTGGAATACGCAAATTGAGAATCTGCGTAGGACTATTGGTTTATAGTGTATCAAACAAATAAAATTAGTATCGAATACGTTTTGTTAACACTTTAAATAACTCATTTTGCTATTTTTGCAGTACCTTTGCACCTTACTATCAAGGCTCTTTAATAACACTTTCTGCACGTTAGAATGATTGGTATAAAAAAAATACATCTGTATATTATAAAAAGTTTTCTTGGGGTTTTTCTCATCACATTTTTTGGCAGCCTTTTTATCCTCGTTCTTCAATTCTTTTTGCAATACATCAATGACCTTGTGGGCAAAGGAGTAGGACTGGGCGTATTTATTGAATTGTTTTTTTATGCTGGACTGACACTTATCCCTCTAGCTCTTCCCCTTGCTATACTTATTGGCTCGCTCATGACCTTTGGCAACTTAGGCGAAAGACTCGAACTATTAGCCATGAAAGCTGCAGGCATCTCGCTGTGGAAGATAATGCAACCCCTTATCATTCTGGTAGCGATTATTTCTCTTTCTGGTTTTTATTTCTCTAATAATATTCTACCAAAAACACAAGTGAAAATGTGGACTTTGGTGTTTTCTATTCGCGAAAAGTCTCCAGAATTGGATATCCCCGAAGGCGTGTTTTACACAGAAATTCCAGGGAGGAATATTTTTATAGGACAAAAAGTACGTAATAACGATACTTTTAAAGATGTGATTATTTACGATTTTTCTCGTGGCTTTAGCAATACAAGTATCGTAGTAGCTGATTCTGGCAAAATGAATTTTAGTGTAGATAAAACCAGCTTACTCATTGTACTGTATAAAGGAGAAACATTTGAAACTCTACCAAATAATACGGCATCAGCGAACTCTATCACACCATATAGAAGAGAGAAATTTGAGCAAAAAGACATCGTATTAGACTTTGACGCCAACTTTAATCTGCTCGGGAGTGAGTTATTCGACAAACAATATGTGAGTAAAAATGCAGCTCAACTGCAAGAGTCGATGGATTCTATTTCTTTGAAAATGGAAAATGAACAAAATAATTACCGTGCAGAATTTTTACGCAATAAATATTTCAATTCTTATACGGGTTCTTCCTCTGCCTTTGCCATAATGGATTCATCTGTATCTGTAGCAAATTATAACTACGATGATGTATTTGAGTCTATTAACAAAGAAACACAAGAGCTAATTGTAAGCTCTGCCATAAGTAGAGCTTCTACATTAAAAAATGATTTGGTTTATAATCAATCAACGCTCAATGCCCTAGTATCGGAGAATAGAAAGCACGCCATTGAGTGGTACAAGAAATTTACTCTTTCATTTGCATGTTTGATTTTCTTTTTCATAGGTGCTCCGCTGGGTGCTATTATTCGCAAAGGAGGCATGGGTTTGCCGATTGTACTCTCTACTGTGCTCTTTATCTCCTATTATATATTCGACAATACGGGATATAAAATGGCAAGAGAAGGAATATGGGAAGTGGCTGTGGGCATGTGGTTTAGTTCTATGGTGCTACTCCCTTTGGGCATGTTCCTAACTTACAAAGCAGTAACAGACACCGTGATAATATCAATAGACAGCATTGTTCTTCATCCGAAAAAATGGTTTTCTTCGATTGCAAGGAAACTGCAAAAAACAAAAAATAATTAAAAAGATATAGATATGAGTATGGTTAAGCTAAACACAATTGAAGAAGCAATAGAAGACTTTAAAGAAGGTAAATTCCTGATTGTAGTGGACGATGAGGACAGAGAAAATGAGGGCGACTTTATTATTGCTGCCGAAAAAATTACACCAGAAAAGGTCAACTTTATGCTCATTCATGGTCGTGGTGTATTGTGTGCTCCTATTACAGAAGAACGCTGTGAAGAACTCGAATTAGAAAAACAAGTAAGCACGAATACCTCCATATTGGGCACACCCTTTACCGTAACTATTGATAAAATTGAAGGATGTAGCACAGGCGTTTCTGCTGCGGATAGAGCCTCTACAATACAAGCACTAGCCGACCCAAATTCAACACCTGGTACTTTCGGAAAACCAGGACACATCAGTCCACTATATGCCAAAAGCAAAGGCGTTCTTCGTCGTGCAGGACACACAGAAGCATCTATCGACCTTGCTCGCTTAGCGGGTTTATACCCTGCTGCCGCTCTTATCGAAATTATGAACGAAGATGGCACCATGGCTCGTATGCCTGATTTAGTAAAAGTTGCCGAAAAATTTGCCATCAAAATTATTACCATCAAAGATTTAATCGCCTATAGAATTCAACAAGAATCGATTGTAGAAAAAGGTGTTACCGTAAATTTACCTACTGAATATGGTTCGTTTAAACTAACACCTTTCCGCCAACTATCGACAGGATTGGAGCACATTGCCTTAACCAAAGGTGAATGGAGCGAAGACGAAGCAATCTTAGTGCGTGTTCACTCATCGTGCGTTACTGGAGACATCTTTGGCTCTTTACGATGCGAATGTGGAGAACAATTACACAAAGCGATGCGTATGGTAGAAAAAGAAGGGAAAGGGGCTGTTGTCTATTTAAACCAAGAAGGAAGAGGAATTGGTTTAATGAATAAAATTAAAACATACGCCTTGCAAGAAGAGGGATTAGATACTGTGGAGGCTAATTTACATTTAGGATTTAACGCTGATGAGCGGGATTATGGTGTGGGGGCCAGTATTTTACGCGAAATTGGGGTTGGAAAAATGAGGTTGCTTACCAACAATCCAATTAAACGTATTGGACTAGAATCATATGGTTTGAAGATTGTAGAAAATATTTCTTTGGAAATTGACACCAATCAATACAACAAAAAATACATGCAAACCAAAAAAGATAAAATGGGGCATACACTCAAATAAGTATAACGTTACACAATCAACGCCCTAAACTCAGTTTTTCGGGATACTAAGACGCATACCGGGTTGTATCACATGTAAATTCTGAGTTTTATTGGCTTGTTTTATTTTATCTATAGGCACTCCCGTAATGCGGGAAATTGACCACAGGCTATCCCCTTTTTTGATAATATACTGAGTTTTTGATACGACGGGAGGACAGACTCTTAAATTTTGCCCTAATCGTAAATTATGATTGGCAAGCTTATTCCACGACATAAGCTGTTGCACTGTAACTCGATACCGTTTAGCTATAATCGATAAACTTTCGCCCGACTTTACTTTGTGAGTCGATACGCTATTTTGCTGAATACGTTGAACTTGAGCAGATTTATTGGATATATCTTGTTTGTGTGCATATATCGAGTCTTGTTTTTCAATAAATAAATACACAAAATTATCTGGCAAGCGAAGCACATTTGGGGTTTCAGTAAGCGGAATAATATCTCTTTTGTACATGGGATTCAGCTGACGCAATTCCTCTATCGGTATCGTTAACACATCAGATACTTGGGACAAATGCAAACGTTTATGTATCAAAATGGTGTCTGTAACCATTGGCATATCAATAATAGCTGGACAAATATTGTACCTATCTGCGTAATTCATCATATAATTAATAGCTATGAATGCGGGTACATAATTACGCGTTTCTGCTGGTAAATATGGATAAATTTTCCAATAATCTTTACTTCCTCCAGCTCGCCTTATCGCCTTATTTACATTGCCCATACCACAATTATAAGCAGCAAGCACCAAAGTCCAATCCTCAAAAATAGCATATAAATCTTTGAAATGCTGAGCAGCTGCATAAGTTGATTTTATAGGATCACGTCTTTCGTCGCACAAGCTATTATTATCCAACCCGTAAAATTTGCCCGTTGTGGGCATAAACTGCCACAAACCTGCTGCTCCCATGCGAGAGGTAGCTCTGGGGTTTAAAGCTGACTCTACAATAGACAGGTATTTGAGTTCGGCAGGTAACTCATATTGTTCAAAAACCGTTTCAAAAAGCGGAAAATAATGCTGACTCAAGGATAACATATACGATATTTGCTTACTACGAGCCATGTACATCGTAATGTATTTCGCCACTACGTCGTTGTATGTCATATCTATCACAGTGGGTAACATAGAGAGTCGCCGCATACGTACAGTATCGTGAGAACTTGTTAAACCATTCGTTATTAGACTACTATCACATACTTCTCTTGTTCTAACACGGTATTTCCAAGCAATGCATAAATCCTCAATAGCCGTATCAAAAGTT
>JAGNUZ010000068.1 GCA_017986765.1 Paludibacteraceae bacterium
GCTAATAGCATTCCCTTCTAAAGGAGCTTTACCGTCTCTGCTTGTAATTTTAATGGCTATTAATTGAAAGAATGTGCCTTTTGTATCAATTGCTTTAACTGACCATTTCAAGCTTACATCACGTGGTAACACTTCTTTTACTTGACGCATTGTTAAGTATTGATTTACCAGTGCAGTATCTTTTTGGTTGGCAACACCCACAGCAGGGCCGTTAGCCAATTGTCCGCCATCTGCATTTAATTGCAAGATGCTAAACAATGGATTTTCTTTGGCAAACTGATCGTCTGTAACCGAATCTTTTGGTTGCTCTATTTGTGTAAGCAAAGAAGTAAGCTCATCTTTTGTTTCTGTCACGACTTCAGGACTAGTTTGAGACACAGAATCAGTTTTCACTTCTACTGGTTCACTCTCATTCAGTTTGATTTCTCTAATTACGTTATTAGCAGAAACCAAATTTTCATACACTTCGGGCAAATTATAGGTTTCCCAAAACTCAAGATTTGCAGAACCTTGGAGCAATTTACGCACACGTTCGGGTTCTTTAATACCTGGTAATTCGATTAAGATACGTCCGTTTGTTTCTAGGCGTTGGATATTGGGTTGTACCACACCAAAACGGTCAATACGTGTACGCAAAACATTAAACGAATTATCTACGGTTGATGTTACTTCATCTTTGATAACAGCAATTACTTCAGCATTGGTACTTTTTAAGTTTATCTTGTCTTTTAGTTCGTATGTACTAAAAATAGCTGCCAAACGGGCATCTTTATCCAACTCTTGAAATGCTGTTTGAAACAAATCTATAAAATCTTGCTGGCTACCTTTTTGACGTTCCAACGCAATTTGCATGGCTTTGTTAAACGTTTCGTCGGTGCTATTACCTGACAAGGTTTTTAGAATATCTGGCACAGAAACTTCCAAAATCACGTTCATACCGCCTTTTAGGTCTAGGCCTAAGTTAAGTTCTTTTTCGCGGCATTCTTTTAGGGTATAGCCGAACCAAACTTGTTCTGTTGAAAGTGAATCTAAGTAGCGAAACTCATTCGTTACATTTCCTTGTGCAAATTCTTTTGCTTGTGAGTCGTAATGAGACGTAACAACATTAAACGACAAATAGAAAAGACACACTGCAATCAGCGCAATGGTGAAAGACAGCACAATTCCTTTGTTTTGCATATTAATCTTAAAATTAAATTAGTATTTGTTTGTTTCTTATTTTGTATTTTTATGAAATAGGGTGCAAATATAGTTTTTTTTTTACAGAAATGCTATATTCAGAGGAAATAAACCTGTATAATACATCAAATGAAATGATTACAGAATAAGTAAAGCATCTCCGTAGGTACCAAAACGGTATTTTTCTTTTACTGCCTCTTGGTATGCACGCATTACATGATCATAATCGCCAAAAGCGGCTACTAGCATAAGAAGCATCGAGTATGGCATGTGGAAATTACTAATCATATGGGTAGCTACAGTAAAATCGTATGGAGGAAAAATAAATTTGTTGGTCCAGCCATCAAATGGTTTAATCATTCCGTTGGTGCTCACCGAGGTTTCGAGGGAACGCAATACGGTAGTACCTACGGCACAGATTTGTTGTCTCTCTTCTTTGGCCTTGTTCACGATACCACAAGCAGTATCTGTAACAATCATTTGCTCCGAATCCATTTTGTGTTTGGTTAAATCTTCCACATCAATATCGCGGAAATTACCTAACCCAGCATGCAAAGTAACATGAGCAAAATTAATGCCCTTAATTTCCATGCGTTTTAACAATTCGCGGCTAAAATGTAATCCAGCAGTAGGTGCTACAACGGCACCTTCATTTTTGGCAAAAATAGTTTGGTATCTTTCCTTATCCTCCGCTTCTACAGGGCGATTTAAGGCTTTAGGAAGCGGAGTTTCGCCTAACGAATGAAGTATTTTCTTGAAAGATTCGTGCGAACCATCGTATAAAAAGCGTAAGGTACGTCCACGAGAAGTGGTATTATCAATTACCTCAGCGACTAATTCATCATTATCCCCAAAATACAATTTGTTTCCAATACGTATTTTACGTGCTGGGTCAACTAATACGTCCCACAATTTAAGGTCTCTGTTTAGTTCTCTTAGCAAAAAGACTTCGATGCGAGCACCTGTTTTTTCTTTATTGCCATACATACGAGCTGGAAAAACTTTCGTATCATTGAATACAAATACATCGTTTTCGTTGAAATACTCGTACACATTTTTAAAGATTTTATGGTCAATCTCTCCCGTTTTTCTGTTCAATACCATTAAACGAGATTCATCACGGTATTTCGTTGGATGAGAGGCTATCAACTCTTCGGGCAACTTAAATTTGAATTGTGATAATTTCATGTATTTATTTATTTTTTTATGTAATATTTTTAAATGAATCAAGCATGCACATCGTGCACAGAGAAAAAGAATTTATAAGGCGGATAATTCTGCTTCAAAGTCTTCCAACGACAAGCATTTATCCACTGTATATTCGCCAATACGTGTTCGCTCCAAGGCAATTAAATGTGCGCCACTTTGCAAGGCTATGCCAATATCACGGGCCAATGCACGAATATATGTACCTTTGCTACACACTACCCTAATTTTGATAATGGGTAAATTCGATTCTAGCAACTCAATTTCATCAATGAGCAATTCTTTTGATTTCATCGTAACTTCTTCCCCATTGCGTGCATATTCATACGCTCTTTTTCCGTCTATTTTTACCGCTGAAAATACAGGTGGAATTTGATGAATATTGCCTACAAATTGAAGGAGTATTTTTTCTATTTCTGCTATCGTAATGTGTTCCGTTGGATACACGGTATCTATTTCTGTTTCCAAATCGAACGAAGGAGTAGTTGCTCCCAACTTCAATGTGGCTATGTATTCTTTTGTTTGATATTGAAATTCTTCAATGCGTTTGGTAGCTTTGCCAGTGCAAATTATCATCACCCCTGTTGCCAAAGGATCTAAAGTTCCTGCATGCCCTACTTTTAATTTCTTGACATTCAATTTTCTACAAATCATCGCTCGTATGCGGTGCACCAATGCAAACGAAGTCCACGTGAGAGGCTTATTAAAAGCTAAAATTTTGCCTTCTATAAAGTCCATTATACTAATGTCAAATCAACATTGGCTATCAACAATATAATAATTGTAGTGGAAACGATGATGCGGTACCAACCAAATGCTTTAAATCCGTATTTTGTAATAAATTCAATAAAAAATTTGATGGCAGCGATGGCGACCACAAAGGCGACCACATTTCCTATGACCAATAAAAGTATATTATCCATCAACATACTGGCGGCATTCTCTTGTGTAATTAATTTAAGCAAGGTATATCCTGCCGCTGCGGCCATTGTTGGCACAGCCAAAAAGAAAGAAAATTCAGCCGCATTCTTGCGATTAAGTTTAGTAGCCAAACCACCTACGATAGTTGCCATTGAACGCGACACGCCTGGCACCATGGCAATGCATTGAAAAAAGCCAATGACCCACGAACGTTTGTAGGTAATAGACTGATCGTCAGAAAATTTATTGAACAATTTATCTATAAATAACATAAAAATGCCTCCCAATAAGAGCATTATGGCTACCACTTCTACGCTTTCGAGCAACATATCTATATAATCGCCAGCTAAAAAGCCAATAACACCTGCGGGTATAAAAGCTACAAATAATTTTACATAGAAATCATACTTGTAAATCAGTTTCTTCCACTGCGATTTACCAACTAATTCTGTATTAGAAGCTACATCATTTAAATGAAAAAACCGTTGCCAATACAGTACTACTACTGCCAAAATTGCACCAAACTGAATATTTACGGTAAACGCTTTTACAAATTCGGTACTTTCAATGCCTAGTAAAGCTTGTGCAATAATCATGTGTCCAGTAGAAGATACAGGCAAAAACTCGGTTAGCCCTTCGACTATGGCTATGATGATGGTTTCTAGTATAGTCATGTATTATTTTTGTTTAGGGGTATATAAGATAGCGAAAACGAGCGATACAAAACCGAAAAACACAATGAGTGGCGCTACCACTATGCGTCTAAAACTAAAAATATCTTCTGCAAAATGGGTTTCAGTTGAGGATTCGCCCAATGCCATAAGCAAAAAACCAATAGCTATAACGACAACACCCACTATGATTAACTTTAAATTAATAGGTGCTAAACGTTTACTTAAATCGCCTTCTTTTTTCATTTACTTATTCTATCTATAGATTATAAAAAATACATGTCATTGAGTTTCGCACGTAAATAGCGATTAACTGCAAAATAGGTAGAAACAAAGGTAATGACCACACCGATAAGCAACATCACAAGAAACGAAACAAGCAAAAAGTCAAGGCTTTCGAGCGTTATAATACCTCCCAATTCTGATTGAACAGAGAACAGCAACAACGACAACAAGCCCATGGCAATAAATGCAGATACAATTCCTGTAAAGACTCCTTGTAAGATAAAGGGTTGACGAATAAATCCGCCTGTCGCTCCCACTAATTTCATGGTATGGATTAAAAATCGTTTGGCATAAATACTCAATCGAACTGTATTATTTATCAACGCAAAAGAGATAAACAACAACAATGCCGAAATACCTAATAAGAAGAAAGTAATGCGGTTCACATTTTCATTAATTGCCTGAATTAAATTCTTTTGGTAAATGACTTCTTTAATTTCAGCGTATTTTTTTAATTCTGTTTCAATGTTCACAATGCTATCATTATGTGTATAATCCGAATGCAATTTCACTTCCAACGAAGCCAACAATGGATTATATCCCAAAAAAGCAATAGGGTCTTCGCCCAACTCTTCCGACAACTCCTTGGCAGCTCTCTCTTTATCAATGTATTCGGTTGATTTTACATACGGTGTTGCATCTAGCATTTTTTGTAGTTTCTGAATTTCAACGTCGTTCACATTTTCTTTCATCACAATTGAAATAGCTAAATTCTCGCGCACTTGCACAGATAACTCATTGGCAAACAGAACTAACATCGATGTAACTCCTATTAAAAAAAGGACCAACGAGATACTGATAATGGTGGTTACTCGGGCGTTTACCAAATGTCTGAGGGCTGGTTTGGAAGAATGTGCTTTGGGCATAATGTAGTTTTTTCAAGTATATTGATGTGTAAAATCTAATTCGCTTTTGTTGTTTTACGGTTTTTTGAACCTGCAAAGATAATACCTAAAAAAGCGAAAGTCAATAGTATAGAACTAATTAAACTTAAAATATTTCCTATGGCGTAAGATTTTGGTTCAAAACGGAACTCAATATCGTAAGTTCCAGCAGGCAGTTGCATGGCTCTAAGCAGGTAGTTGGCCCTAAAATGAGGTACTAACTTTCCATCAACATACGCATTCCACCCTTTGTCGTAATATATTTCTGAAAATACGGCTATTTGATTGCTTGCAGACGAAAATGTATACTGAAGTTCGTTTGGCGAATAATGGGTTAACTCAATGCTTGCAAGAGAATCTCTTTTCAATTCAGACATCGTAGTCAACGTAACCTCACTTGTATCTACCACCAAACTAGTAGAGATATCCATATCACCCAAGGCAAGCATTTCTTCGTTAGCAGACGCTACCTTCACAATATTCGATACAAACCACGCATTGCCAGCAGCATACCCATTCTGCATAGGCGGTGCATCTGCATGATACACAAGGTATTTCATGTTCAGCATATTCAGCACATTTTGCTTACTAAGTGCCTCTTGCACATCGTTTTCCGTTTTTGCCGTATTGAAGGCGGCAGATAAGTCTTGTATTTGCTTGCCAATGTAAATATCTATCAGTTCTTGGTATCTGCGCATTTTTGCTGCATGATAGCCTCCTATTGTTTTGTGGTAATACGATGGTACTGCACTATTAAAAATATCAACCGTTAAATCAAGCACGCGGTAATTGGGGTCTTTATCTTCCAATATAAGTTTATCTACAGGTCTCTTGGGGAACGATGATGATGTGATGGTATTAGGCACAAAACTCTTTTCGTTTAAATAACGACTAGCTATCGGCAACATATCTGCCGTAAACAACACTGTGATAGCAATATACGCTATATAATTTTTAATTTTACCTGCCAAAGCCAACCAAATAACAAGAGCAGCTAGCACCACAAATACTAACGAACGAAATGCATCATTGCTTACAAGTTGTAATCGGTCTTGTGGCAATGTTTGTTGTAAAAATGCAAAATTGTCTGTATAATTGATATCTTGGTCAGAAACCCCAGACCCAGCCAACGAAGGAAATAGCCAAATTAAAAGAGCCAATCCGCCTGTAATACCTGCTCCAATATATAGGGCTTTTCTTTTTTTATCGACAGCAATATCCGCATTAAAAAATGCTTTAAGCGTTAACATTGCTAGTAATGTCATTGTTATTGCAGGAATGGTTAATGTCATGGAAACTGTTCTAAACTTATTGTACATAGGCACATAATCGATAAAGAAATCAGTTAACGGCATAAAATTTTTACCCCATGCCAACATAATTCCTAGTAAGGTAGCGGCTAGCATCCACCATTTGTCGCGAGCAGGCAATAGGTATAGCCCTGCAAAGAATAAGAAAATAACAATAGCACCAATATACACAGGTCCAGATGTAAAAGGCTGTGTGCCCCAATAAAGAGGTAATTCGTACATATACATTAACTCTGCCAAATTCTTTGGTGCAAAACTTTGCGGATCTCGTTTCTGAATTCTATCAATACGGTTTTGTTCATCTTGCGTTAACTCTCTGCCTAAAGGTTTATAGCCAGATAATTCAGCAAATTTGACGGCTGTATGTGAATCTTCGGATAATTTCCCAACAGAAGCACCTCCCTTAAAATTTGGGATAAATAACGTAAGCGTTTCGTCTATGCCATAGCTCCATTGGGTAATATAATCTTTACTGAGCCCTTTTTGCTCTTGTCCTGCATCTAACGACAAGCCATTTGAAGCTCCACGCATCGTAAAATCAGCGTATTCGGCTGTTGTAAGCAAACGGGTTGCATTTAACCCTACAGCAATAATTACACCCACGAACAACATACCGACTGTGGCGAAGAAGGGAGTTATTTTTTTCTCTATTATACTGAAAATAAATTCCGACACCCCAAAACACAACACGATAAACAAGGTATAATACGTAATTTGAATGTGGTTTGCAAACAGCGACAAGCCCAGAAATAAGGTAAGTAACACAACGCCTACAAGTCTTTTTTCTTTAAAAGCAAGATACACACTGCCAATAATAGGCGCCATATAGGCAATGGCAACCGCTTTGGTATTATGACCTGCAATAATAATGATTAAATTGTATGACCCCAAGGCAAACGCAATAGCACC
>JAGNUZ010000069.1 GCA_017986765.1 Paludibacteraceae bacterium
GTTCCAATACAGTTTGAGGCACACACATAGCTTAGATTCTCTATCGCACGGGCCTTCAGTAGGGTATTGAATGCTTCTTTGCGACTAGCGGGCCAGTTCGCTACTACTACCAGCATATCGTATGCATTGTTTACATTGCGTAACCAAACGGGGAAACGTATATCGTAGCAGGTTGTTAGAGCAATATTCCATCCTTTGTATGGCACAATACAGACATTTTCTCCTGCGGAGAAAATGTCATCTTCACCACTCATGGAAAATAGGTGTTTTTTATCGTACCAATAGATTTCTTGATTTGGCAATACGGCAAACGCTCTGTTGTATAGCTTGTTGTTTTCGGTCGCAATAAAACTGCCAATAATGAGCACATCGCCCTCTAAAGCCCATTTTTTTACTCGTGCTATGGTTGTGCCAGTCGTACTTTCTGCCAGCTCAGATGCGCCTTGCATACTGAACCCCGTGGTAAACATTTCGGGCAATACAACCACATCTGAACAAGAAGAGCAAGATTGCACTTTCTGTTCAAACGAATCTAAATTGCGTGCTTTATCTTCCCACGCAATGGATGTTTGTACGATGCTTACACGAAGTGTTTCTGCATTCATGGCTTTTTGTAATCTTTTCCTAACGAGAATTGTGTAGGATATTTAGCGTGAGTATTTTCGTAAAAAGATTTGATGGTATTGAGGTCTTTTTCCATATCATCAGTAGGCTCGTAGAAGCCTAATACGCTCACTTCTTTTAGTTTGTAATCAATTGTAACCATCATAATGGGCACACCTGCTTTTTTTGCAATTTGATAAAATCCTAACTTCCATTTATCTACCTTTTTGCGTGTGCCTTCGGGTGTGACGGCTAAATGAAATTCCTCTTTTTCTTCAAATACCTTGGCTAATTGGTCAGTAAGAGAGGTTTTCTTGCCCCTATTTACACCAATAGCTCCTATTTTGATAAAGAGCTTGCCAATAGGCGGTTTTAGCCATTCTTGCTTAATTAAAAAAGAGGCTTTTCTCCCCATGGAAACATAAAATAGTTTACCAATGATAAAATCCCAATTGCTTGTATGGGGAGCTACGCACACGACTAGTTTCTTGATATCAGGAATAGTAGCATATGTTTTCCAACCAAATGATTTTAAAATAAATTTGCTTATGTTTTTTTTCATTTCTTCTCTCTATTTGTTGCACGGGACTGTGCATGCCACAGCTATTATTATTTGCTTGTTTTTAATGTGCTAATTTCTTCAACAATAGTCGCTACTGCATTTTCGATATCATTGTATAGTTTTTTGTAGTATGCTTTTACTATTTGTGGATTTTCTTTGCCGTCTGCATTGCCTGCTCTTTTTGCAAAATCATTGCTTTTTTCGATAATGCTAACCGCTAAAGCATCAGCTTTTTTAGCATCAATTTGAGGAAAAAGGTACGTTAATGTGTAGCACTCAGTCAATAACTCCGAAAAAATCAATTGTATATCTTTTTTTAAATCACGCTTGTTTGCCATGGATTGTTCAATTTTGGTTAATAATTCTACAAATTTACAAGATTATTACCATAAAACAATCTATTAGTGTAAATTTGTATGCTAAATGAATGAATCAAACGCATGGTAAATACTCGTAAGTTAGTCAGTTCCCTTTTTTTTCTGTTTGCTACAGCTATCTTGCTGGGTTTTTCATCCTGTGAAGATAGGGCGGTTTCCACAAATCCATCTTCTCGATTAGTGTTGTCTACAGATACGATTTCTTTTGACACTTTGTTTACTGACACCGGTTCTGCTACACGCACGTTTAGAATTTACAATCCTACAAAAAATATTCTTAAAATTGATGCTATAGAATTAGTCGGAGCAACGAATTTTATTATCAATATTAATGGCGTTATGACGAATGAATTGTCTGACATACAATTGCGAGCCAAAGATAGTATGACGGTTTTTGTGCAGGTATTTATTGACCCAACGGATAATACTTTGCCTTTTTTGGTCAAAGACTCTATTTTAATTCAATCAAATACCAACACACAAAAAGTTGTTTTGCAGGCTTTTGGGCAAGATGCTTACCGCATTTACAAACGAGAAATAGGCACAGATACGACGTGGAATGCCGAAAAACCCTACCTTATTTTAGATTCGATATCGGTGGCAGAAGATGCTACGCTTACTCTTGCGCCTGGTGTGCAATTATATTTTGCAAAAAAAGGGGGGCTGTATGTAAAAGGCACATTGAAAGCAAATGGAACGCAGGCTAATCCCGTCGTTTTTACAGGCAATAGATTGGATAATATGTTCGATAATTTACCGTACGATAAGGTGCCAAATCAATGGCAAGGAATCCGTTTTTATACACAAAGTAAAGCGAATGAGCTTACCTATGCCATCGTAGAAAATACCAATTGGGGTATTCAACTAGATTCTACATCGCTGGATACGAATACATTGCAGATATCCAATTCCATTATTAGGAATGCGGCTACAAATTTAATTAGATCTACGCACAGTGTGCTGCAAATTCAGAATAGCGTGCTGTATAATGCAGGCTATTCGTGTTTGGTTTTACGAGGAGGACGCTCCGAAGTGGTGCATTCTACTATTGCAAATTATTTTTCTTTCCCTTGGGCTATACGCAAAGCCGCAAGCATTGTATTGTCAAACTATGCCGAAAAAGAGATGCAAGCTATTCCCTTGCCTTTGAAGCAAGCCGATTTTACAAATAGCATCGTGTATGGCTCTTGGTCGCAAGAAATTGCCGTACAAACGAGTTTTTTAGGAGTGGCAGTTGATGAAGAAACGAATTATACCTTTAATCATTGCTTGCTTAAAATGCAAACAACTGATGTTGATGAGGCTCATTTTACAGAAGTTTTAGTAAATCAATCTCCATTATTTAGGGCTACGAAAGTGTATGAGTATGATTTTACATTGCAAGATTTATCGCCTGCAATTGGCATTGCCGATGTCGCTGTATCACAAATGTATCCTCTTGACATCAATGGAAATCAGCGGGTTACAGATGGTAAGGCAGATGTTGGTGCTTATGTGTATCGTGCAGAATAAGGGTGTCTGATGAAAGTAATTGGACAAACCTCCGTATTGATGAATGCCACTTCTTTTTTTCGTGTATTCTTTTTTGTAAGTATCTGTATTCTTGGGTTGAATGAGTGTGTAGCACAAACGCCTTTTCGCATTATGTGCTACAATGTGGAGAACTTGTTTGACTGCGAAAATGATTCCCTTACCTTTGATGATGATTTTACGCCAGAAGGTGGTTATCATTGGACTCCCAAAAAACTCAAAAATAAGCTTTCGAATATAGCCAAAGTAATTACTGCGGTGGGCGAATTTACGCCTCCTGCTATTGTGGGCTTGTGCGAGATAGAAAATGATGCTGTGCTCAAATCTCTCGTTACGTATTCTCCTTTGCGTCAGTTGAGTTACAAATACATTCACTACGATTCTCCTGACAAACGGGGCATAGATGTCGCTTTGTTGTACCAACCAAAGCAGTTTCAGCCAATTTCTTCCAACCCCATTTCTGTTACTTTTCCTTCTAGTCCAAGTTCTACTACGCGCGATATTTTGTATGTGTGTGGAGTCGTATTACCAGCCGATACGGTGCATATTTTTGTTTGTCATTTCCCGTCCCGTTTGGGTGGTGAGTTGGAGTCGGAAGAAAGACGCATAGATGCTGCCACTGTTTTGCGAAAGCATGTTGATAGTTTGCAGACGAGCAAAATTTCTCCATCTATTTTGATTATGGGCGATTTTAACGATTATCCAACGAATAAAAGTATGGAATTTGTTTTGCAAGCCAAAGAGCCCTCAACGGAAATTGTAGCCACTGGGCTGTATAATTTATTCTATGGTTTTCACGCAAAGCCGAATGTAGGCACACACAAGCATGGAGCAGAGTGGGGAGTGTTGGATCAGATGATTGTGTCGGGAAATTTGCTATTGTCGAATACCTCTTTTTATACAGAATCGCAACATGCCCATATTTATACCGCTGCATTTTTATTGACGGATGATGAGCGTTATTTTGGCAAAAAGGTGTTTAGAACGTTTTCAGGTATGCGGTACTTGGGTGGTTTTGCCGATCATTTACCTATTTTTGCGGACTTTTTTCAGCGATAATTAAACGGGTTCTTCAGAACTATGTCTGAAAAAAGAAAAATGCACATTGCCATAAGACCGTGTTTCTTCGTAATTCGGGTGATTCGTAAACAAACTGCTTTTGCCGTGTTCTAAAATAAATAATCCATCTTTTCGCAACAAAGATGACCGCATAATTAAATCAGGCAACATGCCCAACTGAGGCAAATCGTATGGAGGATCGGCGAAAATAATATCGAAAGTTTGCGAAGAAGTTCCAATATAGCGAAACACGTCTGTTTTGAGTATCCTGAGGTTCTTGATGGCTAATTGGTCTGCTACTTTTTTTACAAAAAGAATATGCTGTTGGTTGAGCTCTACACCTGTTACCAAGGAAGCTCCTCTTGACAAGAATTCAAACGAAATACTGCCACTGCCAACAAATAAGTCGAGTACTTGTGCATCTTCAATATCAACATTATTAGCGAGCACGTTAAACAAACCTTCTCTAGCAAAATCAGTTGTTGGGCGAGCTTTGAGTGATGCAGGAGGCGTAAAGCGTCTGCCCTTGTATAATCCACTTATGATACGCATATTGGTAGTAGGAGTAGGTCCGTAATAGTACATATGTGAGGAGAGTTGAACGCAGTATCGTACTCAAAATCTGCCGATGGTTCGTTCCATAGAATGGTGGCGATGTGTTTTTGTAGCAAGGTGTGCAGTTCGTCGTGCGGTGTACACTTGCCCGATAAAACTAAAGGCGTTTTTTGCTGACTTAAATCAAATTGCTCAAAAAGATTGCCACACATATACAAAATGTCGGTGGGAGTCTCTGCCTGAAATGAGTTTGAAATAATCAGTTTGCCTTTGTCAGCATAAGCAATAAAGATGTTTGTTTTTTCGACATGTAGCCACACTTGTTGCTCTTCTTCTTTTTTGCTGGCACGCAATAAGCCCTCAATCAAAGATGTTTGCGTGTGCAAGATTCGCGCTTGTGGAAATAATTCAGTCCAAAATGAGGCTGTTTCTGTAGGGATAGCGAATATGTTTTCCATCGAGAAAATACCGAGTTTATTGGTAAAAATAGCATGCTGAGTGTTTTCGATAGCAGAGAAATTAAATGCCAAAACAGACTGATACGAAACTGCATCTACAATTCCCTCGGGAATAAGTGTGTTTGTTGTGTTGGTAAATACAATAGATACATTTTTGTATTCATGAGCCAAATAAGGTTCGCACAGTGCTAAGGCTTGACTATGGTGCTGTTTGGTGTCTTGCACGGCAAAAGAAATATGTTTCCACACCAAAAAAGTGTTGGCAGCAGCATTATATATACAAAATGAAAATCCATCCGCAGATATGCGGATGGATAAATCATATTCACGGGTTGCTGTTGTGTCAAAGACTGTTTCTTTATACCTCAATTGCATGTTACATTAAATCGTTATTCCCAGTTCCCAGCGTTATTGTTCGCTTCTTCTATAGAACCAAATCTTAAGCCAGGGTACTTATTCATTTTTTCTTGTGTTTCCACTAAGTTGATAATTTCTTGTCTGTTCAAGCCATCCAAATACACTTTGTAGGGAGTTTTTACTTCTACTACTTTTATAACAATGCCTGTATTGCTAGAGTTTATTTCTCCTTTAGCCATTTCAAATTTAATTCCTTTACCAAAAGGTACATATTGGATAGAATCTATTGGGTATTCTTTTCCGAATAACGATTCCATAATGCTTACGTAGCTTGTGTCACGCTTGATAATCCCTTGTCGTACAGCTTCTTTTTCAGTCAATCCAGATTCTAATTGTTTGTCAGACAAGCTACCTTCTTTCAAAATAATAGGGGTTTTTCCTTCTTTGACAAATGTAATCAGCGAGTCGAAACTGTCTGTGTAATTTCCTTTTATTGTTTTATATTCGATTTGGGCTTTTCTAATATCCACCAAACGGGTGATAACAGCTTTTTCACGGACTGTTTTTTCTTCATTAAATTCAATAGGAATTAATATGCTTTGCACACATAAATAGCCTAATACAATAATTACGGCAACCAATAATAGTTTTAAGATTTTGTCCATTGTTGTTACTTAGAATTTGTTTTTAGAATGATGCAAAGTTAAGAAAGAATTTGAAACTAAATATCTTTATTTGAAAAAAATATGGGGAATGAATGCTATTTTTTTTATAATTATGTACTTTTGTCTATTCTCATAATCGTATAATTTTCACAAACTATCTTAATTTACCGATGCACCTGATATGCTGAACCATTTTATAGAACAAAAAACGTGTGAATATCTAGGATTTACGCCCACAGAAGAACAAGCCGAGCTTATTTCGCAATTGGCTATTTTTTTGGCAGAGGCTACACCGAGGAATGCTTTTGTGCTAAAAGGATATGCAGGTACAGGTAAAACATCGGTAGTGAGTGCGGTGGTAAAATTGTTGACCGAATTGGAACAGTCCGTTGTCTTGTTAGCACCCACAGGCAGGGCTGCTAAAGTGTTGTCTTCGTATTCGGGCAAGCAAGCCTCTACTATTCACAAGCATATTTACCGTCAGCAAAGTGCTGTGGCAGATGCGTTTTTTGATATAACATACAATCCTTACAAGAATGCATTATTTATAGTTGATGAAGCTTCGATGGTTGCCAATGCGGGCGATGGTGTTTTTGGCACAGGTCGTTTGCTTGATGATTTAATATCTTACGTTTATAGTGGCGAAAATTGCCGTTTGCTCATGTTGGGAGATACCGCCCAGTTGCCACCCGTAATGCAAAGTGATAGTGATGCTTTGGATAAAAAAAAGCTCGAACAATATGATTTATCTGTGCAAGAATTTACACTCAAGCAAGTGGTGAGACAAGCAGAAGAGAGCGGTATTTTGCACAATGCCACGCTTATTCGCGAGTTAATAGATACATATAAGACACCTCAGTCGCTTTGTTTGCACCCAGAAAAAGATGTGATACGGGTATCGGGGCAAGATTTTACAGATACACTGCATGCTGCGTATAGAGATGGGTTGGAAGAAACCATCATTGTAACTCGTTCAAATAAAAAAGCCTCTATGTATGTAGATGGCATACGCAATCGGATATTAGCCCGTGAGGAAATGATTTCAGGAGGCGACTTGGTGATGGTGGTAAAAAATAATTATACAGTAGGCAAGGATTACAAGGGGTTTGAATTTATAGCCAATGGCGATGTGGCGGAGGTCGTGCGAGTACGGGGGTATATAGAAATGTACGATTGCGTGTT